>DBCA01000004.1:883-12804 GCA_002292805.1 Caryophanales bacterium UBA970 | reverse complement strand
AACGGACATTGCTTTGATTGCTTGAATTGGTGAATGTCCCTTGGGTGGTTAAGATATCAAACGCTTCAAGCCAATTGGCTTTGAGATAAAACGTATTGAATAACGCCATCGCTGTGTCTTGATTTAATCCAAGATCCGAAGGTTTCATGTCTAAAAAATTAAAGGTTTTTTGATTTAACCAATTGGCCATGTCTTCTAAACCATCGGGTTGAAAGTCGGTATGAAAAACTTCCGTGAAATAGTCACTACTTAAACGATTTAGATACGTTGGGTTGACCTCGATGTCTTCGCGAACAAACACCCCATTGCCGAGTAAAGATTTGGCGACGAGCGTTTCTTGTTGATTCAACGTTTCTTTATCTTCTAAATAAGTATCAATGAAAACTTGACTGGTTTCTTCACGAAGTTGATCCATGTCTTCAACCGCGAGGATAGATGCAAGGGCTTCTCGGGTTTGCCCATCCGCTGCTTCCAAGAGTAACGTTAAGGCCATGAAAGCAGAAAGTGGAGAATAAGCAAGATTGTTTGAGGTTGAAAATAAGTCCGGGGCGGTGCGAGCAAAATACTGACTGACTTGCGACTGATAGGTTTCGTAACGAGGTTGACCTTCTAAAAAATCTTCCGCTTGGTCTCGTTGATCAAAAGAAGGAAAACTAACCGCGTTTAAAGCTTGCAGAGATCGTAAGGTTTGTGGCACGGAACCATTGGGATCTATCGCCCCAATGAGCACGGCAACCAAGACCGTCACCGTGGTTGCCACGGCTGCCGCGGGGGTTCCCCACATGGCCAAGGTCATCCACCAAGGTTTTGGTTGACTGAGGACACCTTGAAAATTCAAATGCGCCGTACGCTTGTCAAAATAAGCTTGCCCAGTTTGTTTGATTTGTTTTTCTAATTTGGTTTGTTTCATCTTTGTTTCCGATACATCACTTTTAATTTATCAAGGGCTTGTTCGTAGAGATGATGAACGTTAGATAACGACACATCCATCAACTTACTAATGTCTTCAAATCCTAATTCGTAGACAATCTTATATGCAATCACCAGATTCTCTTGATCACTGAGATGCTTATGCCACGTTTGGAATAAACTTTTCCCATCTTCTCCACTGCTGGTTTGATCATACTGTTCTTGCCAAACTTCTTCTTTTTTTCGCTTCAGTTCGTTCAAGGCAGTGTGTTTAGCAATCATCGACGCCCAAGCTTGAAACTTGTCAGGATCCTTTAACGTCGATACTTTCTGATAAATCTTGAGAAAGGTATCTTGTAAAAGGTCTTCGGCCGTCGGTTCATGTTTCACAATCGAGAGAATGATGACATACAGAAGACTACGAAATTGCTGATAAACCTCATGAAATGCTTCGTGATTACCTCTTTTTAAAGCTTGAAACGTGTGCCATTCAATGGTTTGCATGGGTTACCGGTTCTTGCCCGTATACTTTATAGACAAGAGAAAGGCTTGTTTTTTTCTCATCATTGGTCGAAGGATTGAATCCAAGTGGTTTCTCATATAAAATCATGGTTGGCGGGACGTAGCACAGCTTGGTAGTGCGCTACCTTGGGGTGGTAGAGGTCGTGAGTTCGAATCTCATCGTTCCGACCATTTTTTATTTCTTCCTGCTTTTCAGTTCGTTAACAATTAATTTCTTCGCCATCTTTAAATCTTTGTCCGAGAGTTGTAAACTTTTATCAACAATGCCAGCCATCGTCATTTTTTGGTAAACAAAATCTGAAAAATTCTCATAAGGTAAAATCGTTGAACTAGGCCGATGACTTTTTTGTCTGACGTTTTTGTTTGAGCCTAAATGGGTTGCTAACAAAGGTAAAAGTTCTAATAAATTAAAGGTCACATCCAACGTGACCACAGGATTAAATAAAGACAATGCATCATTGATAACATCAGGATAGATCCCAATGGATTGGGCAAGCATCTCTGAGGTCACATATTTATGTGAGGTTGTCGATAATGCTTGATATATTTTTTGATAGATTGGACGTTTGACCATACTTCTATTGTAGCGAATAATCACCCTATTCGTTCACGGGGATGAAGGATTGTTTGTCATCATTTAAAAATAGCTTGATTTTATCGGATATTTTTATGAATGGAAGATAGTCATCCATAAAAAAACATCATGACAAGCATGATGTGTTGAGGTTAAATGGTACACCATATAGGATTCGAACCTATGACCCGCTGATTAAGAGTCAGCTGCTCTACCGGCTGAGCTAATGGTGCATTGCCAAATTATCTTACAATAACCATTCAATGAATTCAATCAATGAAAAAGGAGTTTCCCTTAGAAACTCCTTTTTTAACCATAACTATTGAATGTTAAAATCACTAACTTCTAAAATCATCAATTGCGGACCAAACGACCAACCCATCAACCCTTGATAGACTAAGAATTGATCAGAACCAACAGGGGCCTGAAGTAGTAAATCATAAATCGCTTGCCGTTTGGTCACCCCAAGGCGGTAGTTTAAATAGGCGGCAACGTTATACGAGGTCGCACCATCAAACACTTTGAAGCGCAACGCCAAATGGTTGGCAGACCCAATCATCGGTCCCGACGTTGGCGCACCGGAAGTCACACTATCAAATTGTAGGTTTCCTAAACGGACAAGTGAACCATCACGAAACCGTTGTCCATTGTTGGCGATCGAGGTCGAAGCAAAGTTACCCGCGTTAAGTTGGCGAATGACCGGTTCTTCCCCAAGAGGCGGAAGGATTTTAATGGAAGTGATCCAGGCAATTTGCCGCGAGCCATTGAAGGTAGCTGCCTCACCAATCACTTCGATATAGTCGCCGATGGCAAAGGCATCACGATAACCAATATCGGTTCGGAATAAGGCCAAACCATATTCACCACTTGTGATATAAGACGTATTCCAGTCCGAAAAAATACCTGAAACGTATCCGCGGGCCCTAATAATCGGCGCTTGACGATCCGAGCGAGAAGCACTTTGTAAAATCTCATTGACGTAGGTTCCATCGGCGTTACGAGCAAAGTCAATCGACAATGGAATCAAAGGGGTCGCCGAATAGTCAACAGGTTCAGGATTGATCGTCAATAAGTATTCACGGGTTGACGTATACTCTGTGGTCGCAATGGTCATCGATGCGGCCATCATTAAGGTCACATCCACGGCAGCAGTGCCAAACAAAGGTTGAATAATGCCAACGTTATAGACCGCGTTCCCTTCAAGGGTCGCTTCGCGAAAATTAAAATATTGACTCGCGGATTCTATAACTGTCCACGTTAAATTAACGGGATGATCCTCAGTTTCCCCAAAAGCTGCAAGGGTGCGAATTAAGGTAAGCGTCCCTTCCACGGTTTGGCGAAAACCAATCTCTAACGTTTGGCCATCACTTTTGACCGCAACGGTTGGGGTGGAGTCTAAGGTACTTTCCAATAAATCTTGGTTGGCATTGCCTCCACAACTAGCAAGGATTAACCCTAAACTCAAGCCAGCGACAAAAAGGTTTTTTGACAAGTGCATATCATGACCTCCTATGCAGTCACAGGTGTGATGACCACACCATTATGAATTTGTAATTGGTAATTGTCGAAATACGGTGCAATATACCCGGAGATGTCATATGTGCCCCCGATCGCAAAATTGGTTTCCCGCACATAAGGGAATAAGCGACCGTCAATTCTTATATTGAAGGAGACTTCGGTGCCGACATAATAAGCATAAATGGTCATGTTGTCGTTGGCGTCTTTTCTAAAGAAATCGCCTAAGGTCACATCACCCGTGATATCGTCATCTGGCGAGGTTGGCCGCGCTCTCACGACAATTCGGGCTCGGACAAAGAACCCGTTATACGAAGTAAAATCTTCGCGATCGGTAATCACCGTGGTCCGCATATCAAAAGGTAAATAATCACCACTCATGCCATTTTGCGATAAGTAAGTGTCGTGGTTGGGATTACTGGGTCGCGTTAACAACGTGAGCGGATAATAAGGATGAAAGGTTTGCATGATCGGATCGGTGAGTTGCACATTATTATTGAAGCTCGTTGCTTTGGCGTACAACTGAATCACGTCCCCTGGTTGGCGAAAGGGAAGATCACTGAATTGGGTAAATAAAAACATCGATGCATAGTCGCCTTGCTCATCAGGATTAAAGACATCACGTAAAATCGCATTCGAGCCAATCGTGGCAACGACGACAACTTGTAATCTTAATTTTGTGGAATTCGAAAGCGTAAATAAGGTTGACTCCTCATTTTCATTGAGGATGATATTGCCTTCTTTGTCTTCTAAAGGTATGGTGTTACCAAACGCTTTTCTGACAAACCGAATGCTCACATCATAAACATTATCGGTGTAATCAAAACTTGGGTCATTACGAAAACCATAGATTCTTGCCTTCGTCCGTTGGGCATATTGTCCCGCGGCTTGAAAGGATTCGAAGTAAGGCACAAGTGGCGAATCGTTAAACAAAAGTGATTCAGAAAATGCCTGTTCAACAATCTCTAAATTGAGCAAGCGAAAATCCCCACCTGATGCAGGTTGATACCAGACAAATCCTAAAAAGCGTGATCCAGAAGAATCTTTTTGGCCAAACAAATCGACGTCATTGATTAACACAATTCGACTTGCTGTGGTGAGGATGCTAGCAGTAAATGTAGACGCGGCATTGCCCCAAGGTTGAATTTTTCCAGTCGACTCTGGGGTATTGATGCCCAAAAAGCGGACAGCAATATTAATATCTCCTACATTAAACCGAGCGGTATCGCCGTCGGTGGTGCTTCTTAAGGTGACTTCTCCAATCCCATCTTCAATAAAATCCTTGCCAGTAAAAGATTCAGTTAATTTTAAAGCATCAGTATATTGCGTGTTTAAATCCGCAGGGGTTAAGGACGGTAGCGCACTACTCGCCGAGGATGGGGTGCACGCCCCAACCATTGCGATTAAAAAAAGAAATGGGAGGTTACGAACTAATTTCATTAGACCGCCTCAACGTAACGCGAAAGGTTCGATTCAAGATAGTCTAGTACTTCTTGGGCTGTCAAGGTTGTGCCATCACGACCATAAAGTAAGATTGGAAAGGCAGTATCAAGTTGTTCGCGAATATCGCTACTACCCACAAAACCAGGGTCAACGAATTTAATCCAATTTTGTGAGGCTTGACCGTAGACATTGGCATTGACTTTCGCGGAGTCAATTTTTGATTTGTCATTGCTGTTTACTTCAGTCGCACCTAAATAACCTTGATAGAAGGCGGATGCTAATCCTGATTCAGTGGAGGGATAATAACCGGCTGACACTGAAAATTGAGTATTGCCAGGATTGGTGGTCATGTAGCGCATAAATAACCAAGAGGCAAGGACCCGATCCGCATTCCGATTGGTGAATAGCGCCATGTTGGTTCCTTGAGAAATAACATATTTTCTTGACGCATTTTGATAAGGAACTGGATGAATGGTGACCTCAAATGCACCGGCAGATGGGACGTTATTAAACACACCAGCCGAAGAAGAAATGGTAAGGACCGATTTATTGCCACGGAACGGAATGGAGTTATATTGAGGTTGTCCAAAGGTGATGGGTATCGCTAAAATTTTATCTTCATGCAAATCTTTAAAATATTCAAGCATGGTAGCGATTTCTGGCGTGTTAAAACGAATATACCCACGGGTAATATTTTCACCCATTTCCGTATAGGTTCCACCCCATTGCCGGACCGCAGTGATAAAGAAGTTTGCCATCGAATCATAAGAAAATGGATAAAACTCGGTGTCGATGACCGCAGAAAAATCTAAGACTAATGCAAAACCAACTGGGGCTGTCGCACCACTTTTAATGACTCGGTATTCATTGAGATCACTCGAGAAAACAACTTGTTTACCATAAACGCTTGCGTCACCATCCACATCGACGGTGGTTGCCATCCGATCAAGTATTTTTTCTCCAGCGGCTCTCACTTGATCCCAGGTTTGGGGAACGACGATGGTTGCGTCTAATGAGGCCATAAAATCAAAGAAGGTTTGGTTCGCGACCATCACTTCGGTCGACTTATTAAATGGAAGTCCAAGGGTATATGGGTCACCTTGTTCATCAAATTGGAACGAGCGATTTTCGCCCATGTAATCAGCAACAAAATCATCGATATCCAATCCGTATTCGCTACTGGCAATCAACGGATCTAACGCAAGTTGAATTGAACTTCTGATGTAATTCGCAAAATGGTCAGGATAACCAATCGCCACATCAGGATAGGTTCTCGATGTGACCGATAAATTAATTGCCTTCAAAAGATTGTCATACCCACCTTTTGATGTATGGGTGACCTTGATATTAGGATAAATTGATTGGAATTGAGTAATCCCGTCTTCAATCGACGTAGAAACGGCTGCGCCAAAACCAGTCCAAAAATTAATTTCGATCGGACTAGATTCTGTATAACGCTCATTAAACTCTGCTAAAGGCACAAGGGTTGGCAATTGCACTTGAAACGTTGCCACATTAGAACAACCGGCAACGACGAACGCGAATGTGCTCGAGACAGCGACCATCAGTTGATGTTTATTTAGCATATACATGCTCCTTTATTTCCAAAATAATTATCGCACAAGTCGAGGGGGAAAAACTATCCTTTGATGCCACTTCTTGATACACCCCGCATGATGTAGTTTTTAAAGAGAATAAACACAATTAATAAAGGAGTTGTCACGACCACGCTCGCTGCTAACTTGATGTTATTCCAATTCGCAAATTCTGAAGATTGAAAAATACTCATTAACCCATTCGAAACCATCAACATATCTTTACTTTCCGTGACGAGTTGCGGCCACACATAAGCATTCCAAGTTCCCATCATATCAAGAATGATAATGGTGATGATTGTTGGCATCGCCATTGGAATCATCACTTTCCACAAATACTTGAAGTCTCCGTATCCGTCTACTTTCGCTGCTAAATAAAGTTCGTTAGGAATTTGTTGAAAAGTTTGCCGAAGAAAAAAAATATAAAAAACAGAAATCCCAAAGGGTAAAATCAACGCTTGAAATGTGTCACGCCAATCTAAAATCGAAATTGTCTGAAAATTTGTGATGACCATCATTTCTCCTGGAATCATCATTGTGGCAATCAAAAGCGCAAACAAAGGTTCTTTCAGTTTGAAATTGAGTCTTGCAAAGGCAAAGGAAGCAAGAACCGTGGTCCCAACAGTCATGACCATGGTCACCAATGCAACAAAAATAGTGTTTAGATAATACCGACCAAAGTTAACATCACTGGCGGCACCAAAAACACGAATAAAATTAACAAACGTAATTTCAGGTGGAAAGAAATAGAAAACACCTGTGGTTTCTTCGAGTTCAATTAATCCGTTGGTTTTGAAGGCTGTAATTAACATCCAATAAAAAGGAATCAAGATAAAGACGGCGACCAAGGTTAAGAAAGCATACAAACCAAGGTTAGAAAAGAATTTTTTACGCTTAAATTTTTTTAATTCTGAAGTTGAGGCAAAGTATAATTCTCTTTCCATAATCATCCTCCTAGTAATGAATCCGCTTTTTACTTACGGCAAATTGAATTGCAGTAATCGCTAAAATAATGATTAACAAGACCATGGAACCTGCCGCCGCTCGACCCGTATCGGTCCGCATGTCGCGATAAACATAGCCAACCACGGTAACCCACGTTAATCCTGTAGATCCTCCGAAATTAAACGGACCGCGCCCAAAAATACTGATGACGGAAGCATAGACTTTAAACGCTCCTATGAAACTGGTGATGGTGATATAAAGAATTTGTGGAGATAGTAAAGGAACCGTAATTCGATTAAAGATGGTTCGTCGATCCGCACCATCAATTCGAGCGGCATCATAATATTGTTTATCAATACTTGCCAACCCTGATAAAAACACTAAGATTTTAAATGCTAATCCATTCCATAAAAAATAAACAATCAAGACAAAGGCCATTGCTAACTTGGTTGCACCATCAGCGCCAACCCAGTTGATAGGGTTATCGGCACTAATCAAACCCAAGGTCATCAAAAATTGATTCATAAGCCCTGAATTATATTTTGAAAAAATGACATTAAATACCATGCCTAAGGCAATACCGTTGGTCACATAAGGAAGGAAAAAAATCGTTTGATAAAACCCTTTTAAAAATTTGACGTTATACAAGGCAACGGCAATGATCAAGGAAACAATGATGGATAAAGGCACCGAGATGATCACCAACAAGACGGTGTTAAACAACGCATCACGAAACACTGGATCAGCCAACACGGCGATGTAATTGCCAAGGGAAGGGAATAAATCAAACGTATTGCCAAATAGCCACAAACCTGCGCCGGGAGCCCAAGCAAAGTTTGACATGAACGAAAGCAAAAAGGTATTGAGCATCGGGAATAAAATAAAAACGGTTAAAAGAATAAAGGCAGGAAATAATGCAATGGTTGCTTTCCAACCATCCCGCTTATGTTCAAGCATTTATTTAATCCTTTCTCCCGCCCCATTAAAGACAAAGAATTTTTTAATTCCAAATTGAACAGTTTTCGCCTCAGCTTGATTTTTAAATTCACTTGAGACAATGATCCGCAAACGATTCTTTGTTTCTTTGACTTTTCCAATAATGGAAATATCTCGGCCGATGTGTTCAACATAGTCAATGTCGACTTGTAATTGTTGCTTCATGATTCCATTGATGGTGAAATGTTCAGGACGAATGCCAACCTTAACCATTCCATTACTCGTATAACCTTCATCAAATACCTTACCTTGGAGCATCAATTTACCGTTGATAATCTCACCATCAAGAATATTAATTGCAGGTGAACCTAAAAACTTTGCTACAAATAAATTGATTGGATTTTCATACACTTGTTGGGGTTCATCCACTTGTTGAACAATCCCGTTTTCCATCACAACAATAAAATCAGAGATGGACATAGCTTCTTCTTGATCGTGGGTAACAAAGATGGTAGTGACACCAGTTTCTCTTTGAATCCGTTTAATTTCTTCACGAGTTTGTAAACGTAAGCGAGCATCGAGATTAGATAAAGGTTCATCTAACAAAAGGACGCGGGGTGATTTTGAAAGGGCCCGGGCAATTGCCACCCGTTGTTGTTGACCGCCAGATAATTGCTTTGGTTTTCGTTCTAATAATTTTTCAATATCCACAAGTCTTGCAGTCTTAAAAACAATCGCTTCCATTTCTTGTTTGGTGTATCTGCGCTTTTCCCCAGTGGTTGGATCTTGATAATCTTTGACATTTTCTAAAGGAAACATGATGTTTTGGCGCACGCTAAAGTGAGGATATAGTGCATAATTTTGAAAAACAAGACCAATCCCGCGATTTTCAGGAGGGATATCGGTCACGTCACTATCACCAAAAAAAATCCGCCCCTCGTTGGGCCGATGTAAACCGGCAATCATATAAAGTGTTGTTGATTTACCGCATCCAGAAGGTCCTAATAGACCAACCAACTTACCTGAAGGTATTGTTAGATTCATCTGCTTAACGGCATAAACTGGTTCTGCTTTCTTTGAGGCGAAGATTTTTGTCAGCTGTTGTAACTTCACTTCCATTCGATGAACCTCCCTGTTCAATGATTTGTTGTTTCTAACACTTTAATATATCACTCTCGTGTAGCTTCTGTTTATATATTTTTAGTTTTTTTCCTCAAATTGCATTCAATAAGTTATTCATGGGATAATCGTTAATTTACTTTAAATAGGGACTAGGTTTAGCATCTAAGGATGATGGTTGATCTTTGGTTAACTGATGTTCATAAGCGAGCATGCCTTGTTCGTCAACAAAAATCACCGAAGCTTTTTTATCCACCACGCGAGTGAGGGCAATAAAATCATTCGCTGATCGATATTGTTTGGTAAACACCATCAAAGTATAAGACAAGAGTAGAGATCCAAAAATGGTATAAAGAGCCGTGAATAAGGTGGCCGCCAAGACCACACTACGTAATGGCAATTGCCACCATTGGACGAAATAACCTTTGTCATTGACGACAATCAATTGACTCGCGCGTTTACCTAAGGTTTGGCCTTGTTTGGCGGCGAGTGGAACAAGGATATAAAAAATGATGAAAGAAACCAAGGCACTATAGCCAATGATTTCAAGAAAGTATCCGTTGATTAAATTCACCAAGGAAGAAAATGGAGGATACGTATTAAAATCAATCAATGCTTGGCGATACGCTTCTGTGTAAAATTCATCCAAATCAATCTCTTCAATGCCTGCTTTAACCACCGCAAGAACATTGTCATCCCCATTTACCAAGGTGAATAGAGAGTCTGTTTCCGTCACTTTTAGTACATTCTCATTAAACCAAGCAACGCTAAAGTCAAACGCAGGTTCACTTGCAGCGTAAACTTTACCATCTTTAAACATTGAGTAATAAGAGTAGATCGCCGTAGGTACTTCATCCAAATCGATGTTCACCAATTGATTGGTCGCTTCGTCGGTACCATACAAATAACTCGCTTCTTGATAAGCAACAAATTCTCGCGAGAGTTGACTTGTGCCATATTGGCCATCATAAAGTGGACCAAATAGATAACTTAACAATAATAACGATGCCATTAACCATAAAAATAAATCGAGAACAGCAGCGCCAGTTCGTTTTAATAAATTAGCATTGACAGCAAATGGATTTGTTTTCATTCTTTTATTATCAAGAAAATATGCAAAGAATGCAAGAAAAAAAGACCGACGAATCGGTCTTTTCTTAAATGGAATCTTGAAGAGAATTTACTTGATGATTTCGTTAACAGTACCCGCACCGACGGTGCGACCACCTTCACGAATCGAGAACTTGGTTCCCTTTTCAATCGCGACTGGGTGAATCAGTTCAACATTGAACGTGACGTTATCGCCTGGCATGACCATCTTCACATCGGCTGCTAATTCGATCACACCGGTAATGTCAGTGGTACGGAAGTAGAATTGTGGACGATAGTTGGATAAGAATGAGGTATGACGGCCACCTTCTTCTTTGGTTAAGATATAAGCGGTGGCAGAGAACTTGGTGTGTGGGGTCACTGAACCTGGTTTTGCAACGACTTGACCACGGTCCACTTGTTCACGAACGATCCCACGTAAGAGAACACCAACGTTATCACCAGCTTGCGCTTCGTCAAGAAGTTTACGGAACATTTCGATGCCAGTCACAACTGACTTGATGGTGTCACGAATCCCAACGATTTCAACTTCATCGTTAAGTTTTAAAGTTCCACGTTCAACACGTCCAGTGACAACCGTGCCACGACCAGTGATGGTGAGGACGTCTTCAACTGGGATTAAGAATGGTTTATCTTTTTCACGCTTTGGAGTTGGGATATAGGTATCCACCGCTTCCATTAAGGCTAATATATTTTTTTGTTCTGCTTCATCGCCGTTTAAAGCTTTGACGGCAGCACCACGGATAACAGGAATCTTATCACCTGGGAATCCATACTTGCTTAAGGTATCACGGATATCCATTTCAACGATATCGATTAATTCCTTATCATCGACTAAGTCGACTTTGTTTAAAAAGACAACGATGAATGGGACACCAACTTGACGAGCAAGAAGGATGTGTTCTTTGGTTTGCGCCATGACACCGTCATTGGCAGCAACAACTAAGATCCCACCGTCCATTTGCGCAGCACCGGTGATCATGTTTTTAACATAGTCAGCGTGTCCTGGGCAGTCGACGTGAGCATAGTGACGATTCTTTGTTGCATATTCAATATGCGAGGTATTAATGGTGATACCACGAGCCTTTTCTTCTGGGGCTGCGTCGATTTCATCATATCTCTTTGCAGTTGCACCACCTTGTTTTGCCAACACGGTTGTGATGGCTGCAGTGAGCGTGGTCTTACCATGGTCAACGTGACCAATGGTACCTACGTTTACGTGAGGTTTTTCCCTCTTAAAGGTCTCTTTAGAC
>DBCA01000004.1:361-829 GCA_002292805.1 Caryophanales bacterium UBA970 | reverse complement strand
ATATATTAACGCACTTCTTTTAGAAAATCAATGCTAATTGCTATCTATTTGTCAGCTTTGGCCCCAGCCTTTTTAATGATTTCTTCGGCGACAAATCGTGGGGTTTCTCCATAGTGATCAAATTGCATCGTGTAGTTTCCACGTCCTTGAGTAAAGGAGCGTAAGTCCGTGACGTAACCAAACATTTGTGCAAGTGGGACTTCGGCTTCAACCACTTTGGCATTGCCACGTTGAGAGTCACCGGTCATTTGTCCACGACGACGAGCAATATCGCCAACGACATCACCATAATATTGTTCAGGAACCGTGACTTCAATTTTCATGATCGGTTCAAGAATCACTGGCAGACAAAGTTTAGCAGCAGCTTTTAAGGCCATACTCGCGGCGATACGGTAAGCACCTTCCGCGGAGTCTACATCATGATAAGATCCATCAAACAAAGTGGCTTTGACATCGATGACTTGATAG
>DBCA01000004.1:0-272 GCA_002292805.1 Caryophanales bacterium UBA970 | reverse complement strand
GCGTCGACGAATTCAAATCCTTTACCAGGATTTGGTTCGAAGCGGATCCAAACGTGTCCATATTGACCACGTCCACCGGATTGACGAATATATTTTCCTTCACATTCAGCCGTACCACGAATGGTTTCACGATAACCCACTTGTGGGGCACCGACGTTGACGTTGACACCAAATTCACGACGTAAGCGGTCAACAATGATATCGAGGTGAAGTTCACCAACCCCAGCGATAATCGTTTGTCCCGTTTCTTGATTACTGGAGACACGGAAAGT
>DBCA01000003.1:10896-11307 GCA_002292805.1 Caryophanales bacterium UBA970 | reverse complement strand
CACATAAGTAGGATTGTTATTCCAAGGTTGCTTAAGGTTTTGAATCCCTGATTCAAAGAACATCACCCGACCCACTTGAAGATGAAGATAATAGAAGAAGTCACGCCACAGCAGTTCAAACCATAACCAATAGGTGGATTGGTTTTTTTTCAAGGTGGTTTCGACTTTCATCAATTGGGCATAAATGTAACGTGCGGATAATAACCCTAACGATAAGGCTGGAGATAGTTTACTGCTGTCTTGAAATGCGAGCATGTTGTTTCTGGTTTCTCGATACGTCAGCACATGTTGATTCACAAAGAAATATTGATGTAAATGCTTTTTAGCTTCGGTTTCACCGCCAAGGATTCTTTTGTTGACCGAACCTGAACGGGCTTGAAGACGTTGCCAATCATCCTCGAGGATAGGTAA
>DBCA01000003.1:320-10833 GCA_002292805.1 Caryophanales bacterium UBA970 | reverse complement strand
CATCAATCCGGATATTTTTTTCAATCTCGATGCGAGCATCGGTGAACCGTTGAGGTAAGTTAGTCAATAACCAAGGATAAGTTAATGGCGAGCATAAAGGTTTATCATGCACCAACGTCAAAGGTGGATTGCCCAATGTCTTAACCAAATGTTGAAATCGAAGTTTTTCTTCTTCGCCTGGTTCGACAGCGGCAAACAATTGAACAACTTCGAAAGAGGAAAACATCTCAGGTTGAAGATGATTTTCCATCCAAACATACATGGGGATGTTCAAGCGTAGTAAATTCTTTTTTAAATCAAATAAACTTTCCCATAAAAATTGTTGCCGGAAAGGACCGCTTGGATTAAAACCCCAAGTCGTGGGTTTACCATCATTGGCAGGATAAAGATAAACCCCAATGACCGGTAAACCTAGTTTGATTGCCTTGGCTAAACTCAATTGATCATCGATTCGTAAATCATGTTGAAAGAAGACGACCGACACTTGTGGTTTGTTCATTTAAGTTAATAACTCCTTGGCTCTTTGAAGAATATCAAATTGATCCTTGGGGTCCATTTTTTTCCAAACACTCAGCATCATCGTCATCCGGGGATTGGCTTGGAAACTATCTTTTTTGGTTGCTAAGTAATGCCAATAGAGACTATTGAAAGGGCAAGCTTTCTTTCCAGTTTTTAAGGTGACTTGAAAAGCACAATCATCACAATAGTCTGACATCTTGTTGATGTAGGCTCCGGAAGAAATATAGGGCTTGGTTGCCATCTTCCCACCGTCGGCATGTAGTCCCATGCCCAAGACATTGGCCGCGACAACCCATTCGGATGAATCAATATACATCTCGTTAAACCACCGATTAACAGATTGAGGATTGACCTCAGCGAGGTTGGCGTAATTACTTAAGACCATCAAGCGTTGGATGTGATGGTTATACCCATGGGCAATGGTTTCTTCAACCGTGGTCTTTAAACAGTTCATGTCGGTCTTCCCTGTGTAATAAAATTCAGGTAGTGGTCGATCATGGTTGAAATGGTTTGACGTCAAATAATCTTCACCCAAGACAAGATAAATACCTCGAACATATTCTCTCCATCCAAGAATTTGACGAATAAATCCTTCGGTTGCTGCTAAAGGAGCTTTGCCTTCTTGATACATGGTTTCTGCGCCTTCAATGACTTCTTTTGGACTGAGTAAACCAAGGTTCAAACTACTGGCAATCAAAGAATGAGACATCCAAGGTTGGTTGGTCAGCATCGCATCTTGATAATCCCCAAAGGTGGGAAGACGGTGAATTAAAAAATGTTTGAGTAACGCCAATGCATCTTCACGGGTGACAGGATAACTAAAATCATTCAACGCTCCGGGATGATCATCAAATCGCTTTTCCACCTGAGCCTTAAGTTTGGTGGTGAGCTCATCCATGACAAACCATTGGCTTGGTGTAAAGCTAACATCATTGGTCGGTGATTTACGATTCTCTGTATCAAAAGAAAACTTTCCACCAACGGGTTGATCCCCATCCATGAGTATGGAAAATTGTTTGCGAAAGAGGCGATATAACGGATCAAGTTTCCACGATTGTCCCTTGGGCAATAAGTCTGCCCATGCGTCAGAGGAAATTAAAAACAGAGGATCATCAAGGATTTTCTTTGGCTTACTTTGTTCGATCCAGCGTTGTTCATAATGATTGGTGGGGCGAAACACAATCAAGTTCTTCATTGAAGATAGTCCTTGGACAATGGTCTTAGCAGAAATGACCTTGATTTTCCAACCAAGCTTTTGGTATGAACGCACAACATGGTGCATCGCGGATAAATGTAAGAGAATTCGTTGTTTGTTAAAATGGTAATACGTCCATTGATCATCGGAATCAATGAAGATAATCCCATCCTCTTTTTTGTTGAGCTTTGCCTCTTGAAGGTAAAGGGGATGAAGTTGATGAGACCATAAAAATAGAGTGTTTCCCATGCTCTCAATGTAGCATAAGTAGTATCATAGAGGGGTATGGATGCAAACGCTTTACAAGAACTCACCTTATTAGAACACTTATTAACTTCTTTTCTCCAGTCAGCATCATGGACTCGGCCTTGGATTACCTTAAGTTTTGGCATGTCCCTTGATGGAAAAATCGCCACAAGAAAAGGTGATTCTAAATACATCACTGGTCAAGAAGCACGTGGTTTTGTCCACCATTTAAGACATCGTCATGATGCAATTTTGGTTGGCATTCAAACGGTGATGAACGATCATCCTTTACTCACCACACGATTAACCACCATTCAAGGCAAAGATGCACATCGAATTATCCTTGATTCCCAATTAAGAATTTCCCTTGATGAACCCATGCTTCATCAGTTAAGTGAAGCGAAAACCATTCTTGTTGCCAAAGCCAATGTCGCGGATCAAAGTAAAGTGGATCAGCTTTCATCCATGGGCGTCATGGTCTTGTTGGACCCATATCAATCCAAACGTATTCATTTGCCTTGGTTGATGAAGCAATTGTTAAAACTAAACATTCGTTCCGTGATGGTCGAAGGTGGCGGGACCGTCCATGAAAGCTTTATTCGCCAACAATATGTCGATCGAATTTATGCGCAAATTTCTCCAATGCTTATCGGTGGAAAAAAAGCGAAAACTCCAGTCGAGGGTTTGGGCTTTCCTTTACTAAAAGATGCAACTCGTGTTGCGTTTAGCAACCTTTTTAAAATCGGTCAAGATATAATCATCATATCCACTAAACAAGAATAGGAAATTAAACGATGTTAAAATTTTTATCCGTCAAAGAAGCGGTCACACGCTTGCTCTCAGGTGAAAAAGTTTTACTTGTCGATGATGAAAAATTAGATTCCCCTAGCCACTACGTTCAATTTGCAGAGTCTGCGTTAGAAACCAATAAACTATCGTTGCTTCATTCAGTACCAGGCATGGTGATGATTGCGTTGGGTTACGATAAATATGCTTCGGTATCGAATGCACTCAAAGACACGAACAATGAATTCATGATTCCGATGGTGACATTAGGCGCGGCAAATCTAGGGTATGCCCTCAATGATCAATTTTTTACTAGTTTGATGAAAACGTTAGTGAAAGCCGATTCAACTCATGAAGATTTTCGTTTTGATGTTGGCTATCAAACGTATCCTGTTAAATTAGGGGGCACCCTCAAAAAGGCTTCTCCGTTTGAAGCGATCATCGATTTGACACAGTTAGGAAAAGTAGAACCTGTTGGGATTTTATCGCCAAGTTGTGACGGTGTTGGTCGTATGCTGAGCGGGATTGACATTCAACAACTGAAAGAAGAAGTTCCAACCTTATCCATTGCCGAATTGATTTCCTTTCGACGCAAACAAGAATCTTACATCGAACGCATTGCCACGGCCGACATGCCAACCAAGTTTGGTGTTTTCAAAATGATTGGTTTTGTGAACAAACTCAATGGCGAACATCATGTGGCGTTAGTCAAGGGAGATGTCAGTTCACAAGAACCGGTGTTGGTTCGTGTTCATTCTGAATGTTTAACGGGCGATGCTTTTGGTTCCCAGCGTTGTGACTGTGGGCAACAACTTCAAGCAGCATTAAAACGCATTGAAAAAGAAGGTCGTGGGGTGTTGTTATACATGCGTCAAGAAGGTCGCGGGATTGGTCTCATCAATAAAATCCGCGCTTATGCGTTACAAGACATGGGCTTAGATACTGTGGAAGCGAATTTAGCATTAGGGTTTCCTGAAGATTTACGTGAATATGGCATCGGTGCACAGATCTTAAAACAACTAGGCATTTCTCAAGTCCACTTGATGACCAACAACCCAACCAAGATTCGATCTTTATCTGGATTTGGTATTGAAATCGTTGATCGCGTGCAAATTCAATTGAATCATCATGAACGTACCGAATTTTATTTGAAAACAAAACAAGAAAAAATGGGACATATGCTCAAGTTTAAGGGGAAGTCAAGAACCCACTAAGCCTGAAAACGCTTTTATAACATTTATTTGCCCAAAGGGTCTATATCTATAGACTTTTTTTGTTTATACTAATTTCATATGAATATCAATGTTTTTACTGCCTTAAAACCCCTCCATATCGACGGAAGAAAAGAACGTAGTGCGCATGCTCCCATTTTAGATTTACCAATTGAATCCAAACAATGGATTTACATTCCTTTGGTTGGACCTAATGGCGTGGAGATAGAGTTAACCTCCAAAATTGGTGATCACGTTACCATTGGCCACGTGATTGGGGTGCGCAAAGACATGCACGTGCCTTTTTTTTCAAGTGTCTCAGGAACGATTGTAAGAAAAGAAAATAAGTATCATCCTGTGGTGGGTCGACCAGTCCCTCATTTTGTGATCGAGAATAATGGTAAAAATGTAAAAGCCTCCTCCATCCAACCTTTAAGCATGAACGCCACCCAAGATCAAATCATCAATCAAATGAAAATAGGTGGCTTAACCGGACTTGGTGGATCAGGGTTTCCCACTTACTTTAAATATCAATCGGCCAAGGATGTTGAATACGTATTAATCAATGGCGTGGAATGTGAACCGTATTTATCCACGGATTATCAAGCCGCCCAGGTGTATGCCGAAGAAGTGCTGAAAGGCTCAGAATTATTTCGCATTGCTGCCGGTGCTGACAAGGTCATCATTGCGTTTAAGTCCACCAAAGTTGCCATCAAAGAAGCTTTACAACCCTATTTAACTCAGTACCCACATATTGAAGTTCGCTCCGTACCTGATGTCTATCCAATGGGTTGGGAACGAACCTTGGTGAAAACTGTTCTCCATCGGGACTACGATAAATTTCCCTTAGAAGCAAAAGTGATTGTCTCTAATATTACCTCAGCGATTGCCCTTCATGACTTGGTGATCCTAGGTCAACCCGTGACCGAACGGATTTTAACGTTATCGGGTGCAGGCTTACATCAAGAAGTCAATGTTCGGGTTCCAGTGGGCATGTTGATGAGTGATGTCGTCAAGGCGATTGGTGGTTATGCGATGGATTCAGTGACAGCTTTTATTGGCGGACCGATGTCCGCAAAAGCAGTCAAAGATGATCAATTTGCCGTTCAACCACACTTTGGTGGGTATACCGTGTTAGCACCTATTTCATCACAAGAAGAAACATGTCTACGATGCGGGGCATGCACGAGTAACTGTCCAGCCAACTTACAACCGATTGAAATAAAATTAGCCCTTGATAGTCACAACAACGCTCGCTTACTTAAACTCGACGCGATGAAATGTGTGGAGTGTGGCATTTGCACGTATGTATGCCCATCAAAGATTGAAGTCACAGAAGCGGTTCGTCAAGGCAAGGCCAAGACGCGAATTGAATTGGCAAAGCAATTGGTGAAAGCATCATGACCCAATTTGTTACATCCGCTGGTCCATATTTACGAAATCCTCTTGCCCAAACGAAACGGGCCATGCGAGATTATACGATTGGCTTACTTGGTTTATTTAGTTTTTCAACTGGCTTTCATTGGTTAACCCATGGCATCGAATATGGTATCAAAGCCATTGGCATGATGGTGACCTCTTTACTCATCACCTTGCTTGCCGATATGTTCGTCGCTGCTTTACGTTATCAAGCCAAAGATGGTCGACTATTGCCTTCTATCATTCACAGCATCAGAAAAAATTACTCTTATGTCACCGCGGTGTTAATGACCTTAACCTTGCCCATTGGTACGCCTTATTACGTTGTCATTGTTGGTAACTTATTTGCAACGTTGATTGTGAAATATACCTTTGGTGGTTTCGGGATGAACATCTTCAATCCTGCTGCGTTTGGCAGAATTTTTGTTGGGCTTGCGTTTGGTGGTCAGCTGACTGCCTTCATTCCTGGTTCGCTCGGCAATTATCTTGGTGATGTTCCTTCCCTTACTTCAACGGGTCAAACCATCACGACCGCATTTGCAAGCACCTATGCAAACTGGATTGGTAACAGCTTAGAAGGATTACCAGTGAATTCATTATGGCAGTTAATCTTTGGCAATTACTCTGGGGCATTAGGAGAAACATCGGTGCTACTGATTGTCGTGCTTGGGGTGATATTAACGTTATTAAAAGCTCATAATTGGCGACCAACCGTTTTCTTTTTATCAACCCTTTGGTTAGGAGCTTTTTTCCTTGGCTTGGTCCATGGATTAAATCCAATATGGTATGCCTTTACGTTTGTGAGTTTAGGGTCTGTCTTTTTTGGCGGCATGTTTATGCTCACTGATCCGGTGACCTCACCGACGTCCAATTATGGCAAAGCGATGATTGGGATCATTGCCGCGTTTGTCGTGTTGATCATTCGCACACAAACTGCGCTTCCTGAAGGGGTGGTGTATGGGATTGCCGTGGCAAATTTAGCCTCGCCAATCATTGATAAATACACGGTAGGATTAACGAATCAATTCTTAAAACAACGCTACGCTTTGTTATCAGGTTTGATGGTCTTATCCATTGGTGTGACGATTTTACCGACGATTGTCACGGCTGACTCAAGTTCAAGTCCTTCTTCCTCAGAAGTGGTTGTTGTTCCCTATGCTACTTACCGCGGTGAATATTCATCGTATTTTTATGATGAGGATGACACCCCAACGAATCTGGTGGTTGATGTCGGTGTTGACCGATCATTTAACCTTGTGAAGATTGATATCATCTCTGGCATTTCTACGAGCGGTTTTGCACCAACCTGGGCAAGTCAAGGTCCTTCGATCATCCATACTTATTTATCCATGAATGTGGACGAATTATTGGCCATCGATGATCAACTAATCCCTGAAAATATAACCATCACTGGTTCGTCAATCACCACCTCACGATTATTGAAAGCGATGCAACAAGCGTTTCACAACATCACTATCTTCAAAGGCTCTGCTCAAAGTTATGCCTGTAATCAATGTGATACAGAAGATGTGGTGTATGCAACGGTTTATGTGGATACCAGAGATAATATGTTGGTTGGTTTAGATTGGACAGGAACCCTCGCCACCAGTAACCCTTATTTGACAATTGTCACTGAAGAACTAACCGGTATCCAAGATTTCTATCTTGGCCAAAAAACAAATGAAGTGATTGCGTTAACCACGTTACCTATCTATCTAAACTTCAATCCAACTGAAAGTGGAGCGACGATTAGTTTTGTTCGATTACATCAAGCATTATTGAATGCCTTAGGAGATTAAGATGGCGAAAACA
Organism: Caryophanales bacterium UBA970; assembly: GCA_002292805.1. The sequence goes on along the minus strand of DBCA01000003.1, from coordinate 3,645 downwards.
ACTTCTTCAATCTTGGTCTTAGGGATAACCGCAGTCACGGCGTTTTCAGTTTTATTTGCCACCAGTGTCTTGACTGCTCCTATTTTAGAAAATAGAGTGAATCAACGATACCTAGATTTACTTAACCTTGATTCACTTGGTGATTATGAAGTCGGTGATGTCATCCTTCCAACAGGAGATTTACTCACCGCTGGCATCACGGAAATCAAACCCTTTTATCTCAACAATGATTTAAACGCAGTTGCTTATACTGGATCCACCACGGGTTATGCCAGCGGCTTATTGTTTCGTGTTGGCATTCGTAATGGCATCATCACTCAATTTGCCGTCGATGCCCATGGAGAATCAGTAGGCTATGGTGCCGATGTGTTGGTGAATGTTCCTGACGCTCTTGAGAATCTACGTATCGAAGAAGAGTCTATTTGGACAGCGAGTTTAGTCGCTATCTCTACCGGTTCAACGATGACTAGACGAGGCATCGTGAATGTGTTAAAAGCCATTCGCATTGATTATATTAATAGGATGGGTGGATAAGGATGAAAGCTTTTAAAGACGCTTATCAACAACAACACCTGATTCTTTCTTTAGGTTTAGGCTTATTTATTTTGCTCGCAGGAGGTCAATCCTTGACGAGTGCATGGATGATGACCTTGGCGTTATTCTTTAATTTAATGTTATCAAGCACGATTCTATATTACTTAAAAAAGTATTTTACCGAAGACAATAAATGGTTATTGATCATGCTGGTGATGGTGAGTGTCGCCACGTGGTTTCAGATGCTCGCAGTTGCCTTTTTACCTGGTTGGGTTGTTGGCATTGAAATCTATTTACCGTTCATTGCCATCAGTGGATTGATTTTAGCCCGCATAGAAACCGTGGTTCAAACCGAAACCTTACCAAACATTTTCTTTCATGGGCTAGGTTCAGTCGTTGGGTTTGCGATGTTGGTGTTACCGATAGGTTTCTTCTCGGATCTGCTTGGTTTGGGTGTGATCACCTTTGCCTCACCTACAGGTTCTGGGTCATTATTTGATGTCACGATTTTAGCTCCGGCGTACCGTATGCCTATCTTTTTGGGACCTCAAGGAGCGATTGGTTTACTCATCCTTGCTGCTTTATGGATTGCCTTCGTTCAGAATTTTAGGAGGAAGCAAGCATGAATGTAATGTCTGTGATCCTCACGGCCATCATTGGTGGAAACATCGTCTTAACTCAGTTTGTAGATATTACCTTATTAAGAAATTTAAGAAAATTAGATGTCGCTTTTTTTGTTGGGATGTTCATGATCGACATCACGCTCGTCAGTGGCCTCATCTTTTATGGAATGTATCATTTAGTTTTGGTGCCGATGGATTTAACCTTTTTATCATTTCTTTCCTCAGTGATGATCATTGCCCTAGTCAGTCAAGGAGAATGGTGGGTACTTAAACGCTACTTTCCCAAATGGCATGAAGCGTATGGATTTTATTTTCCGTTGGTGACCACCAATGCGGTGATTACCTTTGTCTTGATGTCTTTCATCACCAGTAACCTTAGCTTATGGGATGTGATTGTCTCTTCATTGGCAGTTCCGTTTGGATTTGTTATGATAAACATGCTGATGGTGATTTACCAAGAACGACTGGATAGAACCAGTCGAATTCCTGCCCCTTTTCAAGGGTTAAGTATCACCCTCATCATCCTCGCGTTGATCGCGATGGGATTAGTTGGTCTAGGAGGACTTTAACATGAATGAAATCGTAAGATTTTTACTAGGTATCGGTGTGATTGTTGTCATGATTGCTGTCTATGCATTGGTGACCAATATTCGCAGAAAAACCATTCTTGCCAATCAAGCTGAAAGTTGCGACACCAACCCACAAGGTGGATGCTGTGGCAATACAGGTGCATGCAGTTTTGAACAAAAAGTTCAAAAAATAGATGGTTCAAAATAACCGATTCTATCTTGATTTTTCTTTGATTTTCCTTGATAATTTGACTAGGTACACCCTAGTCTTTTTTTATGAAACCTAACTTTACATTAAAGAAAAAAACCGCCGACGTGTATGCCTTCTCTATTTTGTTATTGGCGTTATCTCTCTTATTATCGTTGATCAATATTTATAATCGACCAAGTGGAGACCTTTATGTTTCGGTCTATATTGAAAACCAATTGGTGAACCAATATTCATTGTATGAAAAACAAACCCTAACATTTCAACAAACCACCTATCCAATTCTTCTAGGTGATATTGTCCTGGCGATTGATGATCAACGCATCCGTATCGAACAAGAAACCTCCCCATTGAATGTGTGCTCTGAACAAGGATGGGTGGCGACACCTGGACTACCGCTGATCTGTGCTCCTAATTATTTCATGGCGGTCATCGAGGCACCCATCCTATGAAGCATACATCCGTCAAAAAACTAACTCGGATTGCGATGTTATTGGCACTTGGCGTCTTACTCAATTATGCCGAAGTGATGTTTTTACCCACCGCGTTTATTTCTCCTGGGGTGAAATTAGGGATTGCGAATACCGTTGGATTGATTGTTTTGTATGAATATGATGACTCAACGTATTTCTTTTATGGATTCATGCGCGTGCTCATGACCAGTTTATTCACAGGGTTTGGTTTTAATTTTTTAATTGCCTTGAGTGGTTGGTTGTTTGCATCCCTGGCAGTGATTAGCTTTCGGAGAATCCATCAATTATCCATTTTTGGTTTATCGATGATGTCTGCCGTGTTTCACGGGGTGGGGCAAATTTTGATGGTGGCGTGGTTATACCAAACCATCTTGATGATCAATTATTTACCGGTATTAATTGTTTCAGGATTACTCGCGGGCTTGGTGGTCGCAAAATTAAGTCAACAAGTGTTGGTGCGACTTGAAGGCATGCAGCGATGAAAAGATTCTTTTACACGTTAAAATCTTTTTTCTCGCCCAAGGAATGGTTCATTCTTTCGATTGCCACGTTACTTAGTGCCATCATTTTGTCTTCCACTGTTTGGATCACGCCTGTGCAACAAGGGGTCAATCCTTATCAATTGCTAGCCTATAACATTGATGTTCGCGATCGAACAGGTGAACGACTCGATCCTTTTTATACGATCTTTTTTGCTAACTATGAAGCGAAAGCATCGATTGAAGAAAAACAACAAGTGAGTGATCTTTTGGAGGAAGAAGTTCAACGTCTTCACCGGTATGGCGATCGCCATCATGAATTTTTATCCAATCCTGATGACCCAAATTCAGCAGTCTTTCATAATCTGAAAATGCTCAATGCGATGCATGGTCAACAACAATGGTTGGCGATTGATGAAACGTTTTATGATCTATTGTC
>DBCA01000003.1:0-314 GCA_002292805.1 Caryophanales bacterium UBA970 | reverse complement strand
TCTGAAGCAAAAGCGATGACGCAATTCACCGATGGAGCTTTTAATATGTTCATTGGTACCGTCAGTGATTTTTGGGATGACCTACTCGATAATCCTTTATATCGTCTTCAATATACTCAATTAGACCCTGCCTATAATCCATTACAACGACTTGCCTTAGAATCTCGAATCCAATATGTTCCTCTGTTGAATGAGGAGGTCAATCAAGTATTGGAATTAAAAATTGAAGCTGGTCAACCTTATGTTCGCTTCAATACGTTTCGTCAATCACCGGCGGGATCCATCAAAATCACTTTAGGTGGCATTGCCAAAGG
>DBCA01000059.1:6852-19203 GCA_002292805.1 Caryophanales bacterium UBA970 | reverse complement strand
GATGTGTTTGCCAACTCTGAAGTCAAAGTCAATGACTCCGTGAAGATGTACTTAAAGGAAATTGGAAAAACCGATCTCTTAAAACCAGATGAAGAAGTTGCGATTGCCAAGGCGATTATTGCCGGGGATATGGAAGCCAAGAACAAACTGATCAACGCTAACTTACGGCTTGTGGTGAATCTTGCCAAACATTACGTCGGTCGTGGGATGTTATTTTTAGATCTTATTCAAGAAGGCAACATGGGGTTAATCAAGGCCGTTGAAAAGTTTGATTACACCAAAGGATTTAAATTTTCTACGTATGCAACCTGGTGGATTCGTCAAGCGATTACCAGAGCGATTGCCGACCAAGCGAGAACCATTCGTATTCCGGTTCACATGGTTGAAACCATCAATAAGATGACGCGCGTACAACGCCAACTCGTTCAAGAATTAGGCAGAGAACCTACCGCCGAAGAAATCAGTAAAAAACTCGAAGGTCTGATGTCTCCTGAACGGATTCGCGAAATTCAACGTATCGCCCTTGAACCTGTCTCCTTAGAAACACCCATCGGGGAAGAAGATGATTCCCACTTAGGTGATTTCATTGAAGATAAAGAAGCCACCAGTCCTTCTGATCACACCACCCAAGTGTTGTTAAAAGAAGAATTGTACAAGATCATGCAAGACTTAACCGATCGTGAAGAACGAGTCTTACGCTTACGTTATGGCCTCGATGATAATCGCCCTCGCACCCTTGAAGAAGTGGGTCATGAATTTGGCGTCACCCGTGAACGGATTCGTCAAATCGAAGCGAAAGCCATTCGTAAATTAAGACATCCTACCCGTGCCAAACGTTTAGGTGATTACCGCGACTCTTAATCATGGCTTCGCAACGACTTCAAACGTTAGCATCGTTATGTCCCACCAATGGACCGTTGGTGGATATTGGTTCTGATCATGGCCAGTTGCTGCAAATCCTTTTTGCTCAAGGATTTAACTTTCCGCTTTATGGCAGTGAACTCTCAACCTCTAGTTTTCAATCGTTAAAAAAATCGACTGAGGATTATCCGTTTCGTGTTTATCAAGCCGATGGGTTAAACCAATTACCCGTTGGGGTGACCACCATCGTCATCGCCGGGATGGGTGGGTTATTGATCATCGAGATGTTAACCAAGGGACTCGCTTCATTAACCAAGATTCAAAGCCTGGTGTTAGGACCTCAACGTGACGTCCACAAACTTCGCCATTGGCTTGCAGATCATGGGTGGGCGATCACGCAAGAAAAATTTGTCTTGGAAGCGGATCAAGGGTATCCATTGATCGTTGCTGAACGTGGGCAGATGAGGTTAACCGATATCGAAGCAAGTTATGGACCTATCTTAGTCAAACAACGCGATCCAGTTTTTTTACAATGGTTAATGTTAGAGAAATTAACGCTTTCCAAAGCCTTAGCCCTCCACGACAATAAAGAAAAGCAAACCCGCTTGGAATGGATTAACACGTATGTTAAAGACCGCTAAACTCTTGCAAGCCTTTGGTCGAGATTTCCCTCAACGATTGGCAAAACCGTATGGGGATTTTGTTGGATTAATGACTGGCAAGTTACCGACAACGTTAAATAAAATTGCGATTGTTTTAGACATGGAACCCATGCTATTGGATGACATCTTGAAAGAAAAACCTGATTTAATCATTACCCATCATCCCTTGATTTATGGAAGCAGATACTCGGTCTTGAAACACGATGAAGCCAAACGAAACCTTGTCCATGAACTCGATCGCCATCACATTCCTGTCTATTCCCTACACACCAATTTTGATGCAGGACAAGGCGGCATGAATGATGCGTTAGCTTCTGCCATTGGTTTACTGGATATCGCACCTTTACAAGGCGATCCACTGGCCCGCGGTGGGCGTCTAGTTAAACCGATGAAGCGTTTGGCATTTGCTCAGATGGTCAAAGAAAAATTAGCATTACCTTATGTGCATTTGATTCCCTCGGGCAATCCCATGATTAGTAAAGTTGCCCTCATTGGCGGCGGCGGGGCGAAATATTATCCAACCGCTCAAGCCGAGGGATTTGATATTTTCTTGTCGGGAGACAGTGCCCATCATGTTCGCCGCGGCATCGTCAATGCCAACTTTAACTATTTAGAAATCGCCCACGAAGTGGAAACCATTTTTATTCCGACGATGGCCAATTACTTAAAACAATTGGATCCAACCTTACAACTGGTGACCCGCTTTGTTCAAGCATTTCCAGTTTTAGTTTGATACACTAACCCTATGCAAACAGGATTACCGTTTACAAGTTATGCGTTAAGTGGACCTTTATTGGCAGCGTTGACCACCCTGGGTTATACCCATACCACCCCTGTCCAAGCAGCAACGTTACCTCGAGCGATGCAAGGGGAATCATTGATTGTTCGATATCAAACAGGCAGTGGAAAAACTCACGCTTTTTTAATTCCGATTTTTTCCGCATTAAAACCTCATGGTGGATTACAAACCATCGTCGTATCCCCGACCAGAGAACTTGCCATGCAGAGTTTTCTTTTTGCAAAAACATTGAATGATGCCTTGGGCAATCCGTTTAAGATTGTTGTCTTACAAGGTGGCTTTGACAAACAGCGCGATGGGGAAAAATTAAATGCTGAACCTGATCTTTTGTTTATCACCCCTGGACGGATGATGGACATTGATCGGTTTATCAAAAAAGATAGTTTAGCCAAGATCAAAAAAATTGTTCTTGATGAAGCTGACATGCTCATGGACCCAAGTTTTATCGAAAGCACGTTGACCGTTTTGTCGTTGCTTTCCCAACCACAAATTCTCGTTTTTTCTGCCTCGATGGCAGCCCCTTTATTGAATCGGTTAGCAAAGTATTTTCGTCCGGATAGCATCATTGAACCCAAAGAAAAAACCATTAACCCAACTGGAGTCCGTCACGCCCTGATCGATATCAAACACCAAGACCCGATTCAAGCGATCATTGATTTCATCGACATCACCAAACCTTATTTTTTATTGGTGTTTGCTTCCCGAGTCCAACGGGTCGTTTCCTTGGCGACAAGTTTATTATCCAGGAATTTAAAAGTCGCCAGTTTACATGGGGAGTTGCAAGCTCGTGAACGTCGTCACTTATTAAAACGAATTCAAGACGGTGAATTTCAAATTGTGATTGCCTCTGACATCGCCTCTCGCGGCATGGACTTACCAAATGTCTCTGATGTCTTGAGTGTTGACCTTCCCCAAGACCTTGATTATTATTTTCATCGAGCAGGCCGAGCTGGACGTTTTAAAAATGACGGACAATCTTATGTGCTGTATAACAGTCATGAAGAAGATAGCCTTGCAAGATTAAAACAACGGGGTGTTCATTTCCAATTGCTCGCCTTAAAAAACAAACAATTGTTACCTGTTAAACATTTGACTCGGGGTAAGATTTTCAAAAAAGAAGATGAAGCCTTAAGCCGCGATATTAAAATTGCCATTCAAAAATATAGTTCCCATGAGGTCAAGCCAGGGTATAAGAAAAAAGTCAAACTCGCAGTGGAGAAAGTTAGAAGTCAGTACAAACGAAAAGCGATCAAGAAAAAAATTCGTGAACGTTTGTTTGGAGGCTAGTCATTTCATGGCCTTATTCATTGGAAGTCATGTTGATCTTGTCGCCCCTGATTACCTTGTCAATGCGGTGAAAACCACGATTGCCAATGGTGCGAACACGATGATGATTTACACAGGTGCTCCACAAAACGCCATCCGTAAACCAACCGAGTTAATGAAAATTCAAGAAGCCCATCAATTGATGAAGGCTCATGGCATCCCTTTAGATAAAGTCATTGTTCACGCCCCTTACATTATTAATTTAGGTAATACCTTGAATCCAGAAACCGCCACCATGGGGGTGACGTTTTTAATTCGTGAGCTTACTCGGGTTCACGCCCTAGGGTTCTCGACGCTTGTCTTACACCCTGGTGCCCACGTCGGTGCTGGTAGTCAAGCGGCCTTGGCTGGGATTAGTGAACGACTTAACCAAGTGTTTGCCGAAGAAACCTCTCCTGTGAAAATTGCTTTAGAAACCATGGCAGGCAAAGGCTCAGAAGTTGGGATCACCTTTGAAGAAATCAAATACCTCATTGATCATTCCACCCATCCTGAACGTTTGGGGGTCTGTTTAGATACGTGCCATATCTCGGATGCAGGATATCAAGTGGAAGACGTTGAAGGCATCCTCGCCAGTTTTGATAGCATCATTGGTCTTAACAAATTACTCGTTCTCCATATCAATGACTCAAAAAATCCTAGAGGGGCAAAAAAAGATCGCCATGAAAATCTAGGTTATGGCTCCATCGGTTTTGATACCTTATCCCGTTATGTTCATCATCCCAAACTTGCCCATTTACCAAAAATTTTAGAAACCCCTTGGGTTGGAGAATTAACCCCTTACGCTCAAGAAATCGCCATGTTAAAAGCAAAGAAATTCCAAGAAGGATGGCGTGACCACCTTAAGTAAATGCCATAGATTAATGCCAATAGTTATGCTATGCTATACAACGTGCCTCGGAGGATATCAACATGAGAGAAAGTTTTATGTTAAAGTGCACCGTTTGCGGTGAAGAAAACTATTTAGCGAGCAAAAATCGCAGAACCAAACCTGAAAAGATGGAAATCAAGAAGTTTTGCAGTCGCTGCAACAAGAATACGTCTCATAAAGAACGAAAATAAAGTTTTCGTATCTTACGCTAAGGAGGATAAGACATGGTCAATGCAACCGAATTAAGACCGGGCAACCACTTTGAATTTGAAAAGAATATTTATACTGTCATTGACGTCAGTTTAAATAAGACTGCCATGCGCAAAATGGTCGTCAAAGCCAAGGTCAAAAACTTGCGAACAGGATCCATCACCGAAATGTCTTTTTTAGGTGGAACTGATGTAGAAAAAATTCAACTCGATAAGAAAAAGATGACGTTCCTTTATGAAGCCAATGGCAATTTGGTTTTTATGGATAAAACTAGCTTTGATCAACTGGAAATTACTCGAGAAAAACTTGCTTGGGAAGTTAACTTTTTAGTCACGGAACAAGACATTGAAATTTTACTTTATGAAGCAGAAATTTTAGGGGTTTCGTTACCCGCAAAAGTCGCTTTAAAGGTTAAAGAATGCGAACCGGCAGTCAAAGGTGATACCATTAATAAAGCGATGAAAGAAGCCACATTAGAAACTGGCTATAAGTTACGCGTCCCGTTATTTATCTCTGAAGGCGAAACCATTAGTATTCGCACCGAAGATGGTAGTTACGACGGACGAGCTTAAAAGGAGCAACATCTATGGATATTTGGCAAACCTTACTTTATCTCGTCATTGGTTTAATCGGTGGATTGGTCGGTGGTTTTTTCTTATCACGTTGGTATTTTAAACGTGAATTGACCAAGAACCCTCCCATCAACGAAAAGATGATTCGAGCGATGTTCATGCAAATGGGAAGAAAACCAAACGAAGCGCAAGTTCGGGCTGTCATCAACAGCATGAACGCTCAAAAATAGTTTTTATTTCCCTGATTTTTTTTTAAAATCAAGTTCTCTTCCAGCGAGCAATCGCTGGATATTTTCTTTGTGGCGATAGACGATGAATAACCAAATGATGAACGTGGTGAGTGAGTATAACCAACCTGATTCAACCCGGTTCCACATCCCAATGTCTTGCAAACCTGGAATCCAGAGGACCACCGTCAATAGTAAGGCAACCAAGAAACCAGTCATCGCCCCAATCGAGACGATTTTGAACACTTTGATGATGGTAATTTGAACGGTAATCCCAATCAGGGCAATGATCCAATTGCTCATCAAGACAAACGACCCACCGGAAGAGACGGCTTTGCCACCTTTAAACTGAGCGAAGATAGGATAACTGTGGCCAAGACTCGTGCCAAAGCCAGTAAGCATGATGCTTAATTGACCAAGAAAGGGTTGCTCTAACCCAAGAGAAGTCCATTGATAGGCGATGGCAGAGGCAATCCAAACTGGTGTCACACTTTTGATTAAATCCATAAAAAAGACAATCGTTCCGGCTGTTTTACCAAAATTTCTAAAGACATTGGTCATCCCAGTGCCCCCCGAACCAAGCGTTCGAACATCTTTTTTAAACATAATTTGGCCGACCCATACCCCGGAAGGGATGGATGCCAGTAAGTATCCAATCAGCATAGGCACGACAGTAATCAAGATATTTGAGGTCATAAAATTTACGCTTTCTGTTGATATTTGCTATAATACATTAGGTAAATCATAACTAAAAATGGCGAAAAATCAAAACTTAAATACATATAACGAAGATAGCATTGATGTTCTTGAGGGGCTAGAAGGCGTTAGAAAGCGTCCGGCCATGTATATTGGGTCCACCAATAGCACCGGTTTACATCATCTAGTTTGGGAAATCCTTGATAACGCCATCGATGAAGCTCTTTCTGGCTTCGGCGATACGATTTATTTGACCATTCACGCCGATGGATCTTTGACCGTCAAAGACTCCGGTCGAGGCATACCAGTTGGGATTCAAAAGCAAACAGGAAAACCAGCGATTGAAATTATCTTTATGACCTTGCATAGTGGTGGGAAATTCTCTGATAAAAACTATGTTTCTAGTGCCGGTTTACACGGGGTCGGTGCTTCGGTGACCAACGCTTTATCTGAATATGTCGATGTCACCGTCAGTCGTGAAGGCTATACCTATCATATTCGCTTTGAAAATGGTGGGAAAAAAGTTGGTAAATTAGAAAAAGGCGCAAAAACCAATAAAACTGGGACAACCGTTCGCTTTAAACCAGATCCTAAGGTGTTTACAACCACTGACTTCAAATGGGAAACCATCATTGCTCACTTACAAGAGTCTGCATTTTTAATGAAAAAAGTTCGCTTTATCGCCAAAGATGAACGTACCAACATGGAAGCGGAATACTATTATGAAGAAGGTCTTAAAGAATACATCGCCAGTTTGAATGAAACCAAAGAAAAGATGCATCAAGTTTTAGTCTTTGAAGATTTAGGTAGTGACATCAAAATTGAAATTTCCATGCAATATTGTTTACAAGATTACAACGAAAGTATTTATTCCTACGTGAACAACATCCGAACCAAAGATGGGGGAACTCACGAAAATGGTTTTCGTGCAGGGTTAACCAGAGCGGTTAATGAATATGCAGAAACCAACGCTTTGCTACGTAACAAAGTAAAACTAGAAGGCACCGATATTCGTGAAGGATTAACGGCGATTGTTTCCTTAAAAATTCCTGAAGGTAAATTGGAATTCGAAGGTCAAACCAAAGGTAAACTTGGTACACCCGATGCCTTAGCTGCTGTTCAAAATATGATTTATTCCAAACTCACGTATCACCTCGTGGAGAATAAAGACTTTGCCACCAACCTCATTAAAAAGTGTGTGGATTCTCAAGCGGCAAGAATGGCTGCTCGCAAAGCGAAAGAAGAAGCACGCGGTAATAAAAAGTTTAGATCTGACACGCTTCTTTCTGACAAGTTAACCCCGGCACAAAGTAAAGAATACGCCTTAAATGAATTGTTTATCGTTGAAGGTGATTCTGCTGGTGGTACGGCTAAAAACGGTCGTGATCGTTTACATCAAGCCATCTTACCGCTTCGTGGTAAACCTTTAAATACCGATAGTTTAACGATGGAACAAATGTTAAAGAATACAGAATTTGCCACCCTGATTGCCACAATAAGCGCGGGAGTTGGGCCAAGCTTTGATCTTCAAGACGCTAAATATGGCAAGATCATCATCATGACCGACGCAGACACGGATGGTGCTCATATTCAAACCTTGTTACTCACCTTCTTTTATCACCATATGCGGCCGTTAATCAATGCGGGAAAAGTCTATATTGCCATTCCTCCTCTTTATCGGATCATGAATGAACAAAAGCAAAATCAATTTGCCTATGCTTGGACTGAAGAAGAATTAGAAAAAGCAAAAAAAGTGGTTGGTTCACCTTATCGGATATCCCGTTATAAAGGGTTAGGGGAAATGAATGCCTCGCAGCTTAAAGAAACAACCATGGACCCAAAATCAAGAACCTTGATTCGTGTCAACATTGAAGATCCTCTCATCGTGGAACGACGCGTCGGTATCCTCATGGGTAAAGATCCGTCCGTGAGAAGAAAATGGGTTGAAGAAAATATTGATTTTACCATTCGTGAAGTCGCAGGAAAGGTAACGGCAGATGGCAAAAAAATCTAAACCAGTTGCTAAACCTATTGTTGAAAAAATTAACGTTGCTCCCTTAGAAGACATCATGGGAGAACGGTATGCAACGTATGCAAAATACGTCATACAAGACCGGGCGATCCCTGATTTAAGAGATGGATTGAAACCAGTCCAACGTCGGATTATTTATGCCATGTATCATAGTGGTAACGTTTTCCGTAAACCCTATCGAAAAAGTGCAACCAGTGTTGGCGAAGTCATGGGGAAATATCACCCTCACGGGGATGCGTCCATTTATGATGCGCTCGTGCATATGTCGCAACCATGGAAATACCGTGTTCCTTTAATCGACTTCCAAGGTAACAACGGATCGATTGATGGTGACAATGCTGCCGCTCATCGTTATACCGAAGTTCGATTAGCGGAAATCAGCGAAGAATTGATTCGAGATATTGATAAAAATACAGTCAATACACAACTCACGTTTGATGATTCCCAAGATGAACCGATTGTCTTACCAGCACGTTTTCCTAATCTGATGGTCAATGGGACCCAAGGGATTGCCGTGGCGATGGCCACCAATATTCCTCCTCACAACCTTCGTGATGTCATCGATGCCGTCATCTATCGCTTAAGTCACAAGAAGACAACAATCGAGGATTTAATCGAGATCATCAAGGGACCTGATTTTCCAACCGGGGGCACCATTTATCGCACCGATTCTTTAAAGCAAATTTATTTATCTGGACATGGTCGAGTGGAAATTTTATCAAAGACAGAAATCACCAAACTCAAAGGTTACTATCAAATTGTCATCAAGGAAATTCCTTATGGCGTGATCAAATCCTCCTTGGTCAAACAAATGGATGAAATTCGCTTTAAGAAAATCATCGATGGGATTATCGAAGTCCGCGATGAATCCGATCATCACGGGATGCGGGTTGCCATTGACATTCGCGACGATGCAAATCCTGAAAAAATTCTTCAATACTTTCATTCAAAAACCGATTTAAAGAGTTCATTTTCCGCCAACATGGTTGCCATTGATAAGGGTCATCCTATCACCTTTAACTTGCTTCAATACATTGATTCTTATATCGATCATCAAGTCGACGTGATCACCCGCTTATCTCAATTTGATTTAGCGAAAGCGTTGGCAAGATTAGAAATTGTTGAAGGGTTAATCAAAGCCATCAGCATGCTCGATGAGGTTGTTAAAGTCATTCGGAAGAGTCAAGACAAGCAAGACGCCATGGCGAATCTAGAAAAGAAGTTTGCCTTTAGTAAACCCCAAGCCGATGCCATCGTGTCGTTACAACTGTATCGATTAACCAATACCGATGTCACCACCTTAAAAGAAGAAGAAAAGAATTTAAAAGCAACGATTAAAACCTTAAAAGAAATCCTCAATGATCGCGAGGTCTTAAACAAAAAAATCATCAAAGACCTCAAAGCGATTAGTCTTCAATATGGGCAAAACCGCTTAACCAAAATTGTCACCGAACCAAAAGAAACTATCCAAATTGATAAGCGTGATTTGATTGCCAAAGAAGATCTATACATTGCCGTCACCCGTGATGGTTATATCAAACGTTCCCCTCTCAAGTCTTACAAGAGTTCTGAAGGGTTATGGCCTGGCATCAAGGAAGCTGATCTTTTGATTGGAACTGGTCAGGCAACCACCTTAGATTACTTGCTTGTGTTCACACAACTTGGTAATTATTTATTCATCCCAATTCATGAACTTCAAGAAACCAAATGGAAAGAAGAAGGTAAGCACATCAATTACCTCGTCAATTTAGGTCCTGAAGAAAGACTCATCAAAGCTTTAATCGTTTCTGAATTTAAGCCGGATGCGTTTGTGGTGATGATCACCCGTAACGGTCAATTGAAGAAGACACCTTTATCTGAATTTATCGTTCAACGCTATAGTAAACCGTTAACGTGCATGAGATTACTAGGCGATGACACGGTCGTGGATGTGGATATCAGCAATGGTCAAGGTCAACTGTTGATTGCAACCCTAGAAGGCAATGTCACGTATTTCTCGGAAAAAGAAGTCAATCCAGTGGGTGTGAAAGCCGGTGGGGTCAAAGCGATTGCTTCCTTGTTAGGCAAAGATCGTCTTGCCAAATTACTCGTGTATCAACCAGAAGAACGTGGGAAAATTGTCATGTTCACTCGCCAAGGTAACTTTAGAATTTTTGATATTAGCTATGTCGATTTAACCAATCGTTTAGGGAAGGTTCAATATGTTTTCCAAAGCTTTAAGTCAGAACCCCACCAATTGGTGTATTGGCGTAAACTGAATAAACAAGAAGAGTTTTTAAAGATTACTGTTCTCTTATCCAACAAAGAACTCGTGAATTTAGAAACCAACGATTATGCCCCAACTCCGATTGATAAATATGCGAAGAAGAACTTATCGATGCCAAAAGAAACCGATGTCATTGGCGTTTACCATGACCAGATTTATCGCATCGATCAAAGTTTTAAAACCGTTGCTCAACCTAAAATGGATTTAGAAACTGGGGAAAAGATTGAAAAAGTTTCCCTGTTCGATGATAAGAAATAACCATGAAGCGTAAGCAGTCTTCACGTTGGCTTCCTACTTTTTACGCGCCTCGGTTGTTCAACGTTACCCCTGATTTTTTTAAGAAGCAACACATCCAATATCTGTGTTGTGACTTGGATAATACGTTAGCCCCTTTTGATGAAATGACGCCAAGACCAACCGTAAAAAAATGGGTTAAAACCTTGAAGGATGCTGGGTTGACCTTTTTGATTATTTCGAATAATGATGAACAACGAGTCAAACCCTTCGCCGCTTCGCTTGGGGTTGATTACTTAGCAAAAACTGGTAAACCTTTTAAGGACAAACTCCTTATCTTTTTAAAAGAAAAAGGGTATCCTAAAGATAAGGTCATGGTGATTGGTGATCAACTGCTCACCGATGTCTGGTTAGCGAATCGATTAGGGATGAAAAGTTTATTCACAGAAAAATTAGTTGCCTACGATCATTGGCCAACCAAACCCAACCGATTCATTGAAGCTTTATTAAAGAAGCTTTATCACCGTTTAAAACAATTTAACCACTGGAGGAATCAAGAATGACCGACATGAAAACCATTCGTCGATGCCCTGGTTGTGGGATTATTTTACAATCGATTGATGAAGCGTTACCAGGCTTTGTTCCTCATAAACATGTTGACCGGCATGAAGTGGTTTTATGCCAACGTTGTTTTAAAATACAACATTATGGGGAAGATATTGCCCCGAAAGAAAGTTTTCTGTTTGATGATTTTTATAAAATCCTCGCCAAAGCAAGAAAAGATCAAGCCTCAATTATTTGGGTCTTGGATATTTTAAACTTTGAAACCACCTTATCAACTGAATTACTCAATGCAGTCAAAGGACTCAAAGTTTACTTCATTGCCACGAAACGAGATTTGTTGCCCAAAGTCATCAATCATAAAAAATTAGACCTTTACATCAAACAATTTTTTGACAACATGAAGATGCCTTTTGAAAAGATCATCATTGCCTCGAGCAAAACCAATGAAGCCTTGGATGATATCAAAGCCATGATTGCCGAAGACAATCAAGGCAAAGACTTGTATGTGATTGGGGCGACGAGTTCAGGAAAATCTACGTTGATCAATACATATTTGAAGCATTTCTCCAATCAAACCAAGAAATTAATCACCACCTCCCCATTCCCTGGAACGACCTTAAGGGTCATTGAAATTCCAATTAGCGATGTGCAAACCATTTATGACACCCCAGGATATATCGCCAACCACTCGATGTTGGCCAAAGTTGAAAAAGAAGTGATCAAAATCATGATGCCCAAAGTTGAAATCAAACCGATTGCCTACCGTTTAGGTGCCGAGGATGCCTTGGCGATTGGCGGTCTGGCTCGCTTGGAAATGCTCACAGGAAAAAAAGAATTTGTTTACACTTATTTTGCCAATCCCGTCACTTATCAACGCATGCAAATGCAAAAAGCCGATGAAAGTTTTTTTAAACTCATTGAAAAGAACCAATTAAAACCGACCTCAAAATCATTTAAGACCATCGATGATTTCACGAGCTATGAATTTACCTTGCCAACCAAAGGTCGAATCGACCTCGCCATCTCGGGTT
>DBCA01000059.1:0-6829 GCA_002292805.1 Caryophanales bacterium UBA970 | reverse complement strand
TAATTTTTTAGCTTCAGGGCAAACCGTTCGTTTGCTCTTACCGAAAGGCGTCTTGGCAAAACTATTACCAAGTAAGGTGCAATCATGATCAATACCCGTCAACGTTTATACTTACGTAAGCTTGCCCAAACGTTACCCACGAAATTTCAACTCGGTAAAGAAGCCCTTCATCCAGATTGGTTGAAGATGGTGGATTTGGCATTGGGTAAACTAGAATTGATTAAACTTCATGTGTTGAAATCCACACAAGAGGAAGCGGAAACGTTAATTCCTAAGATGGTGAAATCGTTAAAAGCAGATTTGGTTCAAACCATTGGTCATCGTGTGGTGATTTATCGCGCGCATCCAACCGAACCAAAGATTGTCCTTCCCACATGATTCGATTATTATACGGTTCCCCTTTTGATCCTATTCACGATGGCCACTTGGCAATGCTCAAGGCAGGTCAACTCCACCTTCACGCCGATGAAGTCACCCTGATCATCACCAAAAATCCAAGATGGAAAAATACCACGACCAATATCCTTGATCGGATTAACATGGTCAAACTCGCCATTGCCAATGAACCAACCTTTCAATTATCGTTATACGAAGTCGAAAGGGATGCGGTGGTTAACTTCACGATCCATACGGTCCAACATTTTAAACAACTATATCCAAACGACCTACTCTATTACCTCATTGGTGGTGATCAGGTTGAACAATTCCATAAGTGGAAGGACGCAGACAAACTCGCCCACATGATTCAATTGGTCGCCTATCCTCGTCCCGGGGCCCGGCTTGATCACCCTAACTGGGCTCGTTATCGAATCCAACCCTTATCGGGATCGCTTTATGCAGTGTCTTCCACAAGCATCCGTAACCTTGAAAGTTTAGGGACCCCATTAGCCGTGATTCAATATATATTTGAACATCAATTGTATTTTGTCCCTAAGCTCAAAGCCTTTTATAAAGAAGAACGCTTTGCCCATGTGTATTCGACGGCTTGCTTAGCGTATGCGATTGCTGAATCAAATCAATTGGGAGCTAGTGATGCGTTCCTCGCCGCCATCCTTCATGACATTGCCAAAGACATGGATGAAGAAGAGGCCAGAGATTTACTCAATGAATATGACACAGTCAATCAACCAATTGAACCTTACGCCCTTCACCAATTCGTTGGGGCCATCCTTGCCCGGCAAGAGTTTCAAATTCATCATGACGGGGTTTTGGAAGCGATTCGCTATCACACCACCGGGAAAGCAAACATGGGACCGATTGCCCAAATTGTCTATGCCTCAGATAAAATAGAACCAACCCGAGGATATGATTCAAGCGCCCTGATTGCAAGTTGTAAAAAGAACTATCATGAAGGGTTCCTCGCCGTTCTCAAAGACAACCTCCTCCATTTGAAGAAGAAGAAACATAAAATCACCAATCCCTTGGTCAAAGAATGCATGGGATATTATTTAGGAGAAACCGATGGCAAATAAATCACTGAAAACAATCGTGGTCAAAGTCTTGGAAGATAAACAAGCGGAAACGATTACCGTTTACAATGTCAAAGGTCAATCCCCAATCACCGATATCATGATTGTGGCGACGATCAATAACTCAAGAAAAATGGATGCGATCGTCAACCAACTCCGTAAAGATTTTGTCCATCATCCAACCCACCGATTACACCACATTGAAGGGAAGTCAGAATCTGGCTGGATGGTCGTTGACCTTTATGATGTGGTCATTCACCTCATGGATGCACCTACCAGGGAGAAGATGAACCTCGACACCATTCTCCAAAACCAAGTCAAAGCTTAGTCATTTTGTAGCAAGACGTACTTCGCATAATGTCTATTATGTTAACCAAAGTACTCAAAATCTCATTGCTGTCTTTATTTACTATCATTCATCTCTAACCAGACGTTAATTAAAAACCCACCTTCATGGTGGGTTTTCCACAGTTATTACCTACTAATTATCTACTAACTTAACACCTCAAGGATAGGTGAGCCGAGATGGTGGGAAGGTTGTTTTAACTTAAAATTCTTTAAAATCGTTGAGGATAAATCGGCAAAGGTTGACCGTTCAGGCAAGGCTCGTCCTTGGGTAAACCGAGGGCTCACCATGAATAAAGGAACGCGTTCACGGGTATGGTCAGTTCCGGTGTGGGTTGGATCGTTACCATGGTCGGCGGTAATCATCAGTAAATCATCCTTGGTTAATCTTGGTAAAAGTTTTCCTAATTCAACATCAAATTGTTCCAGGGCTTTGCCATACCCTAACGGGTCACGGCGATGACCGAATTCCGAATCAAATTCGACAAGGTTCACAAAGACCAATCCTTCGAAGGATCGCTTGGTTTCTAGGTTGGTGAAATTCATGCCATCAAGATTGGAAATAGTTTTTTGGGTTCGATTGACGCCTTGGCCATTAAAGATATCGTTAATTTTGCCAATGCAACTGGTGGTCAATCCAGCCTTATTCAACACATCCAAGGTCGTATCCACCCCTGGAGACAAGGCGTAATCATGACGGTTCGTGGTCCGTTTAAAGGTAGAGGCTGAGGTTCCTACAAACGGCCGGGCGATGATTCGTCCAAGTAAATACTCTGGTTTCATGCAAATCGCCCGAGCAATCTCACATACCCGATAAAGTTCTTTGACCGGAACGATTGCTTCATGGGCTGCCAATTGAAGGACGCTATCGGCTGAGGTATAAAGGATAATCTTTTTGGTCCGCATATGTTCTTCACCCATTTGAGCGATGATTTCTGTTCCACTCGCAGCGACATTACCAATAAAATCATAACCAGACTTTGTTTTTAGTTCTTCAATTAAGGATGTTGGAAACCCTTTATCTGTAAACGTTTTAAAAGGTTTCTTGGTTTCTAACCCCATCAATTCCCAGTGACCAGTCATCGTATCTTTGCCCGCAGACACTTCACGCATCGTCGTGACAAAACTATTGGGATGACGTTGTTTGCTCACCCCTTGAATGGGCGCTAAATCTGCCAACCCAAGAGAGCCAAGGACTGGTAACTTAAGGCCACCACAACGTTGAGCGGTATGTAAAAAGGTATTGGTCCCTTCATCGCCGAATAACTTGGCATCCGGTAAAGCTCCAATGCCAACGGAATCCATGATAATGAGAAAAATTCGTTTGAATGACATTTTTTATCCCCCTTTAGTTTACTTTCTTTTGGAGTACAAATCAAAGGCTGAGAGGATTCTTTTTTCAGAAACGTGCGTATAAATCTGGGTGGTGGATAAATGAGTATGCCCTAACATTTCTTGAACGGCGCGTAGGGAAGCCCCTTGTTCTAGTAAATGGGTGGCAAAGGAATGGCGAAGGGTATGAGGACTGATCGACACTTGAATGCCAACTTCTTTGGCGTAAGTCTTAACCCGTTTAAAGAAAAATTGCCTCGATAATGGTTTGCCATAACGATTAATAAACAGATATGGACTCTTTTCCTTTGGATCGACAAACGCTCGTTTAGTTAAATACGTATCCATTTGAGCAATCGCGTATTCACCCACCGGAACAATTCTTGTCTTTTGACCTTTACCAAGGACACGGATGGTGGCCTTATGAACATTAAGATCGACTTTTTTTAGTTGAATGAGTTCAGAAACCCGTAATCCACTGGCATACATGACTTCCATCATCGCTTGGTCTCTCAGCCCATGGAGGTCTTCTAGGTTGGGAGCATTGAGCAATGCTTCCATTTCCTCAGGTCTAATCACCGTGGGTAATTGATGCATCATCTTGGGTGGTTTGACTGGTAACAATTGATCGGTAAACAGTAGCTCACGTTGTAGATACAGGAAGAAGTTTTTTACCGTCGATAATCGGCGATGGAGTGTCCGACTATGGTAGCCTAATTTCGACTGCATGGTGATGAAATCTTTGAGGTCAAATCCTTGGAGGTCGGCGATGACTTGTTTAGGGGGAGAAAAACTCAGGGTAAACACCGTCAAATCATGGCGATAACTTTCCAAGGTTTTCTTTGATAAACCTTTTTCAACAATCAACGTATTTAAGTATTGATCGATGACGGTTTGTAAGTTCATTTTATACTAAATTACTACTATTTAATTACTAATTATATAATACTTGTTCTAGTTATTTATCTTTTGTCATCAACTGATTGATTTTCTTCTCAGCATCTTGCAAGGCTTTTTCCACCGCTTTCATCAAGGTGGTTGCCTCTTCAAAAAGGGCAAGATTTTCTTGCAATGAAAGTTTGCCACTTTCTAAGGTTTTTACAATCACTTCAATCCTCGCTAAACTTGCTTCAACATCCAAGACTTTTTCTGTTGCCATAAACTTATCCTTTCTTCTTCACTTCACTGGTGAAGGTGCCGTCATTGAGTTGGGTGGTAATTAAGTCGCCTACCTTGACTTCACTTAACGAGTGAACGACCTTGCCTGAAGCGGTCGTGGTTAAGGCATACCCTCGCTTGATCACCGCAAAGGGTGAGAGGGCTTCAAGGCTTGCTTTGTATTGCTGATGCCGACCAAGGGTCTTTTGAAACAATAGCTTAATGGCTTGGTTCAATCGGACCCGATAGGTTTCATTGGTATCCTTTTGCATTTGATACATCCCAAGGGGGGACATCAAGACCGGTCGCTGCGATAACGCCGTCCATTGTTTCATCTTCAAGGTCAGCATGGTGTTGATCGCCTGATGGGCTCGTTCTGCACTAACGATGAGGTCTTGGTAAAGATCATCCTTGTTGGGCACTGCCAATTCTGCGGCACCCGTTGGGGTTGAGACGCGTTGGTCTGCAACCAAGTCCACCAGGGATAAATTAATTTCATGACCAATCGCAGCAATGGTTGGGATGGGAGAGGTTGCAACTTTCCTTACCAACGCTTCATCGTTAAAGGCTGATAAGTCTTCTTCTGCCCCTCCACCTCGGGCGATGATCAAAACATCCATCGGATATTGATACGCTAACTCAAGGGCCCGCATTAAATCCTTCGGGGCAAGAGGTCCTTGGACCAAGGAAGGGAAAAACACTTGTTGGGCGAGAGGATACCGTCTGAATAAATTCGTGGTTAAGTCTTTTAAGGCGGCAGAGTCTCTTCCTGCAATCATGCCAACCACACGAGGATAACGAGGCAATGGTCTTTTCTTACTCGCGTCAAACAAACCTTCTTTGAGTAATTTCTCTTTGAGTTTTTGTAAGGCAAGCAATTGATCACCAAGACCAAACATCTCAATTTGTTTGGCGTTAATTTGATAACTTCCATCTTTGACATAAACTGAAATGGTTCCTGTCACCAGCACTTCATCTCCGTCTTTAGGTAAGTATTTAGGATAGGCACCATATAAGAAAAACACGGCGCTGATTTTGGCTTCTTGGTCCTTAAGGGAAAAGTATAAAGCTTTGGGATACTGCCGAAAATTACTGACTTCGCCTTTTAAGACCACCGAGCGAAAAGATAACTCACCTTCGATGTGAGCCTTAATGGCGGTGTTAATTTCTTTAATCGTTAAATACGAACGCGATTCCATACCATCATAATACCTTATCGAGGATGGCATTGATGAAGGCATAATCTTTTTCATCGACAAATTTTTTCGCTAGCTTGACCGCGTTATCAATGACGACTTTCTTATCCACTTCTTTGACGTACTGATAATGGGCAACGGCAAGCAAGAAGATCGCTTGGGTTAACATGTTAAGCCGATCAAAGGTCCATTTCACCAAGTGAGGATTGACCAAATCAATAATGGTTTGTTGGTGCTTGATGGCCTTCATGACCACAGCCTTAATATAGAGATCGATGTTATCGTAAGGTTCTTCTAAATAATCCACCATTAGCTTTTCAAAATCGACGGGAATATCAATTTTTGCCAAGGTTAGTGCATTATAAATTAAGGTCATCGCGACCTCGTGAGTTTGATTACGGGTTAGTGGTTTATTCATACGGAAAATATTGTAGCATAGCGACCTTTTAAATGGTGAGCCAGGTTAATTTAATTGCGCCAAATTCGCCACTTTGATATCAATTCGAAACGGAACCATTTCTGTAAAGGCAGTCAGGGAAGAAGCAATTTCTTCTTGGATTGCTAAACAAACGGCATTGATGTTCGCCGACTTATTCAAGGACACGGTCACAAACACAGTGACCAACCCTTTGTTGATTTTCACAGAAATTGGTTTAAAAATGTTAAAGCGTGAGGTAGGGTTTGACACCTTCGCCCCACGAACCTTGTTGGTGGCGTGTTCGGCAATTTGATAAAACACTTGATAGGATAAGTTCATCCCACCTAATTTAGAATAATTATTAATGCGTACGTATTGTGCCATGGTTTAATTTTACCACGTTAATTCTTGGCTTGAATGATTGTCATCACTTTTTTTGCAAGCGCATCAGCGGTCATGCCAAAGTAGGCCATGACGGCAGGACCTGGGGCTGATTGCCCAAAGGTATCAATCCCAAAATTAAATGCGCCAATTTGACTCCAACCAAACGTCGTCAACGCTTCTAAGGTCATGGTCTTCGAACGGTTGGGAATTAAGGCAAGTTGCGTCGCTTGAGGTAACGTTAAAAATTGATTCATCGATGGCATCGACACCACCCGTAACCCAAGATTCATTTTGGCAAGGACGGTTTGAACGTCAACGGCGAGCGAGACTTCGGAACCAGTGGCCACCAAGGTCCACTCGGTAGGCATCGATGAAGGAGAAATTTCATAGGCCCCACTCATCGCTTTATCTACTACAGATCCTTTGAGTAATGGCACCGATTGTCTGGTTAAAATAATCGCTGTAGGACGGCTAGCTTCTCCGATTGCTTGAACCCAAGCTGATAACGTTTCCCGAGCATCCGCAGG
>DBCA01000065.1:4088-4314 GCA_002292805.1 Caryophanales bacterium UBA970 | reverse complement strand
ATTTTTAGCGTTGTCGGTTTCTAAGCCAAAGGCATTATCGACCATGTCTTCTAAAGAATCTTCAAGGGCAGCTAACACGTCATTATTGATGGTATTAATTTTTCGCGTGATCAATAAGTTATAGGCAGCTTCGGTGATCTTGCCGGCTTCAAAATCTGCAGCATAACCATCAAACTCTGATTTATAAACATTCATCATCGCGGCCATGAGCACTTCCCGAACAGAG
>DBCA01000065.1:0-4073 GCA_002292805.1 Caryophanales bacterium UBA970 | reverse complement strand
AGTCTTTAATCATCCCTTTGCCTTTATAGGCAGAATCATAAAGTGCTTGCCATGAGGTCATGTCTTCTGGGTTAATTTCTAATGGGTTGTACACCAATCCAACCGTACCCCACATATAGCCTGCGGCAAATTCTGCCACGGTGCCAACATTATCAACTTCTAAACCTTCATAAATATTTTGAAGGTAAGGAGAAACATAGGCATCATAGTTGGATAAGTATTTGCGTGAACCATCAAGGTTTTCATCAAACTTGGTTAACCAACCTTCTTTCATTAAGCGTTGGATCATATAATCCGATGGGGCAAAAATATCATAGTCGCCTTTGAGGTTGACAACGTTGGTATACATTTCTTCGTTGGTGCCATACATGTCATATTCGACATTGACGGAAACCCCATATTCTTCTTCATACCATTGTTCGAACTGATCGACCAAATCTAAATCCCCTTGGACTTCTGGGTCTTTTTCATAGATATAGCCACCCCAGTTATAAACCTTAAGGGTGACGTCAGCCGTAGGACCACATCCAGCGAGCGCGCCAGCAGATAATGCCAAGGCAACAAAACTTAAACTCTTTTTCATCTTGTCTCCATTTCTTTAGCGATGTGACATCGCTTGTATATTCTTTCTATCGCCTTTTCCTGTGAGTGAGTAGTTAACAATCAAGACACCCACGGCGAAGAGAAATATGAGGGTAGTTAAGGCACGAATTTCCGGTGGAATCCCAACGCGAAGTTGCGCTTCCACATAAGTAGAAAGCGTATCAAATCCTGAGGTAGGTTTCAAGAAGGACGTAATAATAAAATCATCAAGCGAGAGGGTAAAAGCCAAAACAAATCCAGAAATGATTCCAGGAAAGATTTGTGGAAGGATAACCAAGCGTAAAGCTTTCAGAGGCGTCGCGCCTAAATCAAGGGCAGCCTCGTAAATGCTTGGATCGAGTTGTTGAAGTTTAGGTTTCACCGATAAGTAAACAAAGGCAATCGTTAAGACAATATGACCAATCACTAAGGTCAATAAATCTCGATCCCCATATTGAAAAAAAATAAATAAAACGGCAAGTGACAAGGCCATGACGATTTCTGCATTGATGACAGGAATTTGGGTGAGGGTTTCAAAGACTCTTTTTCCGGTTCGCTTCATGTAGAAGATGCCAACCGCGCCTAAGGTGCCAAGCAAGGTGCTGATGACACTACTGATCAAGGCAACCATAAAAGTATTTCCGACCGCGCGCATCGCTCGTTCGTTGAGGAATAGTCGACGATATAAATCAAGGGTAAAGGTCGCATTAGGACCAATGACACCAACGATGCGGGTATCAATGAAGGAAAACATGATTAACAAAAAGATCGGTAAATAGATGAGTAACAATATAAAGGCCACATAGCCTTGAGCAAACAAGCGTTTTACCATAAGTGTTTCCTTGCTCGTTCTTCCCGGCGATTTAACTTTCTGGTAAAAAATAAAGTTAAACCAATAAACACAAGCATGATTAAGGACATGAATGAACCAACATTAATCGCATCAGGGGTTGAACTTCGGAAATAAGCGTTGTAAATAGCCTCACCAAATAAAATCACTTTCTTTTCAGAAAGAATCGTGGGAATGACCTGACTAGAAATGGTTGGCATGAATACCATGGTTGCAGCAGCAATAATTCCAGGCATCGTCATTGGAATGATGACTTTATAGAAGGTTTGAAAAGGGGTTGCGCCTAAATCTTGCGCGGCTTCAATTTGGGATTTATCTAATTTAAGCATGGTGGTGTAAAGAGGTAAAATCACAAATGGTAAGAAGTTATAGACTAAACCGATGGTGACCGCTAAAGGATAATTAGGGTTTTCATTGGCAGTCACCCCAATCCAGTACAGCAAGTCTTTGGTAGCCCAGGTGCGAATCACAAAATTAATCCACATGGGCATGACAAACAGTAAAACAACAATCGCATTTTTATTGTATTTTTTATTGGCAAGGATCATCGCGATGGGATACCCAATCACCAAACATAACACCGTGTTCACGAAGGCATACCAAATGGAGTTTATCAAAATCCCAATTCGTTGGGGATTACTAAAAAAGGATTCCGCCGCCGATAAAGAAGGCTGACCTTGCGCATCGGTAAATGCGTAAAAGAAAACCACCGCCAGTGGTAAGACGATGAACCCAATCAGGAAGATAATGTAAGGGAACGCCAAATACTTCCGTTGGAAGTTAAATTTCATAGTCTGAGATATCTCCACGGAGCTTTAATTTAATTTTACTTCCGTCTACTTTTAACGTGAGTTTGGTACCTAGATCAAACTGATATTCTGTATCAACGATGAAGTCTTCTTCCTCTTCCGTCCTTAAAATGACTTGATAATGGTCACCTTTATAGATGCAAGAAATGACCTTGGCTTCTAATTGACCTGGGGTATCGTTACCATACAATTCAATATCGGTGAAAGGAATTTCTGCGGTTACTTTTAAATTCTTTAAATTATATTTATTGTTCTTTGGCCCAATCAAATATCCTTGTTCATCTAACTTCGAGCCTTCAAGTAACTGGGTGACGTTGACATCAAAAATACCTTGATCAATGATCAATTGGTTCGCATCATTTAAATAAGCATCACGATATTGGTTGATGGTCATTTCTTTTTTCATGATATGAATATAACTTGGATCGATATATAAGGAGACGATATTCCCTACCTCAAACAACTTCGTGTCTTGAACGATGACTTCACTCTTACCAACATTCAATAAGTATTCATAATGGACACCTTTAAAAATGCGGTTGAAAATGGTTCCTTGAATGGTATTTTCTTGGACCGGTTTGATTTCGATATCTTCAGGTCGTAGGACAACATCAACTTTTTCGTTGTCATTAAATTGATGTGGTACTTCAAAGACTTGGTTTAAAAATTTAATTTTGTTACCAGTCATGCTGATGGCATTGAAAATATTCGATTCACCAATAAAGTTGGCCACGAAGGCATTGGTTGGTTGATTATAAATTTCGGTAGGCGTTCCCAATTGTTGAATCAAGCCATCTTTCATGACCACAATTCGATCAGACATCGTTAACGCTTCTTCTTGATCATGGGTGACATAGATAAAGGTAATGCCTAATTTACGATGCATTTCTTTCAGTTCAAGCTGCATTTCTTTTCGCATCTTTAAATCAAGGGCACCAAGTGGTTCATCCAACAATAAAATTTGCGGGTCATTGACGATGGCCCGAGCAATCGCCACGCGTTGTTGTTGTCCACCGGATAAGGTGGTGACATCTCTGGTTTCAAATTCATCAAGATCAACAATCTTTAAGGCGCGAGTGACTTTGGTATGAATTTCATCTTTAGAATACTTACGATATTGAAACGAATCTTTGCCATCACTTTGTTTGACTTTAACATTGGCTTTTTTAAGTTTTAAACCGAAGGCAACATTGTCATAAACATTTAAATGTGGAAACAACGCATAACGTTGAAAGACCGTGTTGACTGGACGCCGATACGGAGGGAAGTTAGAAATATCAATATTGGATAATAAAATTTTACCTGTGTCTGGTAATTCAAAACCTGCAATCATACGTAAGGTCGTTGTTTTTCCGCAGCCTGAAGGGCCAAGAAAAGTAACGAACTCACCTTTTTTAATTTTTAGATGGAAATTTTCAACCGCAAACTTACTATCAAACTTCTTTGAAATACCGTCAAGTTCAATAATGATTTCCTGCTCCATTGATCCATTCCTTTTTTTCCAAAATAAAGAGGCACGTTTGACCGAATAAAAATTAGCGAATTTTTATTGGTTTTGTGCCTGAGAAAAATATATAGTTTATTGCCTTAATAGTCAATGAATTTTTTAACAAATTTTTAACATTAACTTTTTTGCTTTCTTTGCGTTTTCGGTATAATGAAAATAAGGTAAAAACAATGATGAAAAAAACTTGGGTATATCTACTCTTACTTGTCCCTTCACTTGCTGCTTGTCAGCCCACCAATCTAGACAAGGTTGTCATTCCTTTTTCTGATGAAGTTCGCACCGAGAATGGGGCGTATGTAACCCTCACCGAATATAGTGAATTGTC
>DBCA01000055.1:9030-22341 GCA_002292805.1 Caryophanales bacterium UBA970 | reverse complement strand
TTTATTTTCATATTCCAAGGCGACAAAGACTGCATACAAAGATAGGCCGATGATCAATGCAAACGACAGATCATAATACCAACGCTTAAATTCTTTTCTCTTTTCAAATTGAATGGCAATATACGTAATCGCTATTGCAACCACAAAGATTTGCCAACGACCATAATCAATGGTAAATCCATGAACCAATTGATAGGTGAAAGGGGTGAATAACATCAACAAGACAATCGAAAAACCAAGCAAGTGTGACCATTTTTTCTTGCGTAAGTTATGAATCAACGAAGGAATTAACAACATCGTTAATGGGGTGTAAATAAACAAACTAGAAATGGTGTTGTCATAACTACCGGTTTTAAATAAGGTGGAACTCCGGTTACTGACGGTCGGAAATAGAAACGATACCAGAGGGTAAAATTGGTTATACGGTTCTTCCACACCAGATTGATTTTGCCAAACGGTCAATAGACGCCAAACTTGTTGCCAATTTTCTTCATCAAAGGCCGTGGTCAATTGATCTAAATACCACGCTTCTCCGACTCGGTTGGAGGTGACGGCGACCATGACCGAAGGTAAAAACACAAACGCTGACATCATGATGCCGGTCGCAAAGGCAAGCAAACCATACAACGCAACGGAGATATTACTTTTTAAAGGCCGTTGGTAAGCGGTTTGAAGATAACGAAAGATCGCATAAAACACCGCGGTAAAACTGGTGGACACAAGGAAGAAATAATTAGTGATCCCCATCATGAATAAGCTAAGGGCGAGGAATCGAAAGTTTTTGTCTTTGAGTAGCTTTTCAATCCCAAGCAAGACCAAAGGAAACACCACCGCCACTTCCATGAAGTGATTAAACCAAAGATAATACGCCATCCAGCCGGAAAATCCATAGGCCATGGCAAAGATTCGCGCATGATTTTCTTCAACCCGGAAATGTTTTAATAATAACCGGAAGGTTAACGACGCCCCAACCATTTTTCCAATCATCAGGATCGCCAACCCTTGAGGGACTAAGAAACGTGGAAACAAAAGAATCGGCATAAAGAATGGATTGAGATAATAGTAGAAGGAATTGGAACCAATATGATTCGCCCCTAAGTAGGTGGAATCATCCCAAAGGACAAACTCACCGGTGGTGAAAAAATGCCACCAATCATCATATCCATTTAAATAGAAAGGAATTTGTTGGAGGACATAATCTCCGCTCAGAGGGATGGTGAATAAATTGGTGATCAAGGCAAAAGCATAAAACATCACGCCCATAAAAATTAGGAAGAGGATGTAACGTAATAAAGATTGTGGATCATCCCAAGCTTGACGTAAACGCTTGGTACGGATTAACCACCGATGATGAAATTGACGTTTAAGTAAGGCGAATTGCATAGGTATATTATACCGAATTAATCTCGAGATGGTTTTTCTCCGTGTCGACCTTCAATAAACGACTTCATCAGTCCAGGGAGTGGGGAAAAGAAACTTAATTTTTTTTCAGTGACTGGATGAATTAACTCAAGGGCATAAGCATGTAATCCTAAACGCTTGATGGGATTGGTCTCTGCATGGTATTTATCATCGCCAATGACGGGATGACCAAGTTCTTTTAAGTGGACGCGAATTTGATTTTTTCTACCGGTGTCGATTTTCACATCAAGGAAAGCATGATTTTTAAGTTCTTTTTTAACCACATAATGGGTGATGGCTTCTTGACCTTCATCATCTTCATATTGCCGAGAGTACATCAGTTGGGTGGTGGTTTTATGTAGCCACGTATGGATGGTCTTCTTCTTTTCGGTGGGGATGCCGTCGACAATCGCATAGTACCCACGTTTGGAAACAATACTGTTCCATTGTTTTTGCATGTCATCCCGAAGGGTTTCATTTTTACAAAACATCAAGATGCCGCTGGTGTCACGGTCAATCCGGTGAACGACATACAGTCTTGCATGGGAATCTTTTAACCGAACATAATCCATCATCACCCGAAACGCCGTTTCACTTTTTTCATTGTCTGAGGCGATGGTGAGTAAACCGGTTGGTTTATCAATGACAAGGATTTCATCATCCTCATAGATAATATTGGGTGTTGGTATTTGCTTTTCTTGAGGATTATATTTGCCGATCATGACGATATCCCCAGGCGTTAAGACAAAGTTATATTGACTAATGGGTGCGCCATCGACCATCACTTGTTTTCGAGTCAGTAATGATTTGATGTTGTTGCGACTCATGTTCTTTAATTCAGAACGTAAAAAATCAATTAAAATTCCCGATTGTTTGACAGGATAGGTTTGAATCGCTCTAGCGATTTGTTTTTGTTTTTTTAAATTTTGCATATAACCTCACTGCTTTCATGGGCATGCGCATGCCTTCAAAGGGTTGCTGATGGGCTTCGTCCATCGACCAACCAAGAAAACGATAACCTGGTTTACTTGCCTTCGGTTGAAGGGAAATATCTTCACCAACCCGAAATCGACCTGGGTTGATAGGTTTTCCACCTGCTACATCATAATACACGGGACGCTTCCATCGTATAAACAAAACCATGCCTAATAAAAGCAATAATCCACCACCAATGTACACAGCGACCTGAGATTGCTGGCCATAGATGGTGATCGTCACCGGTTGAGAATAGTAACTGATGGTATCAGTGACAAAACCAGTTGGACTAGTGAGCGGAATTCGATAACGAATCCGGTATCGGAATGTTCCGTTTCTAAAGGGAGAAAATTCGTTTGCATTCGCCCCACCGATATTTTCAAAATCATCACTAAATTGCGGAGCAGCTTGCCATTGATAACGAACATTGGCACGTAAGGGTTCGTAAAGCGGAAAGGATAAGACCATGGTCTTGGATTCAAAGCGATTGCCGCCCATCGATTGATAAAGACTCGCAAGGGAAATGGCTGGATTTAAAAAATTCCAGCGTGCATACACCGTGGTGTCTTGGATGATAGGGCTTGTAAAATTATGAAAAGAATCAAGGGATGCGTCCCTGTACCACCCGTTGAGTTGGGCGTTATCTCTTGAGATAAAGTCTGTAGGTGGGTTTAAAAAAACTTCGCCTTCATTCACCGTGAAAGTTTTGGTTTGGTCATCATTAAGAATGATAAAGGTCAGGGTTAAAGAATCAACGGCAGCAACTGGAGGGGCAATAGGAAGGAATAAGGCTAGTGACAAGGCAAACCAAAGCATGGTTAATCAACCTGATTGAATCGTTGAACGGTTAAGGTGATCGTCAGATTGCCATTGCGTTGCCTGAGTTGGTCCATCATTTCTTTTTGCTTGGTCGATTTTTTAATCACCA
Organism: Caryophanales bacterium UBA970; assembly: GCA_002292805.1. Next base: position 19,037 of record DBCA01000055.1, on the reverse strand, counting down.
GGTGATAGGTTAATTCAAACAACGTTCCAAAATCGATGGTTCTCACCCGGTTAATCGCATAGGATAGACAATACTTCTTCAATAAGTCATCGAATAGGTTTTCATAATTTAAACTTTCCGGGACAACAATTCTTAAGGTCAGATTTTTTTCTGAGGTTTTTCCAAATTTAACCAGGTACAAACCAAGAATCACCAACATCATGAATAATGTAAACACAACCGCAAAGGCAACATAACCGGTTCCGGAAATGACCCCAATGACTACTGTTAATAAAACATAAGCGATGTCTTCGGTATTTCTTTGGTTGGAGCGGAATCTTGTTAAGGCAAATAACCCACCAACGGCAATACCGGCTGCTAAGTTATTCGACAACATGATGATGAGTACAGCCACCACGGGAGGCATGATGGCCATCGTCCAAGGGAAATCAGAAACATATCCGTCCTCTCTTTTGATGAACATATAAAAGTAAGCAAGAGCAATCCCTAAGATGACAGACGACATCATCACCACCACCGCGATGGCCACCAAACTATCCAACTGCGTATTTAAATTATCAAACATCGTTTCCTATCTCCTTTGCAAGGCTATGTTCATAGGCCTTGCCATATTTTGAAAATGAATTTAAGTAGATATTTTGTTTTGCCAAAGCTTTTGCAAACCATAACGGCATGGCTTCTCCAACTTTAACTTCCATCAACACCATATCGTTTGCAAGTAAGGCTGTGCCTTTGACTTTGCTTTCAAAATCAAAATTATCATAACGCGTGTAGATGTGATGGTCAAACGTTACTCTAAATTCCTCATCCTTACGGTCAAAGAAAGCCAAGCGATCGTATTCAATAAAAACCGCTTTCTTCAGTTGATAGATCTCCGTCATGTAGTTTAATTCTTTCAGGATTTGTTGATCAAAGTAGTTGGTTCGTTCCGGGATGATTCTTTCCTGCATGAATTGGTCGATTTCTAACAAGGATAAAGACGCTCTTCTTTTGGTGACAATCCCTTTGATTTTTCTTTTCACTTCAAGAAACACAAGGTTCGTCCCATCGCCTTGAACGCCATATTTTCGGATTCTTAGTTTTTCTTTAAAGTCTGGTTTTAATAAAGAAAGGGAAATGAGCTGATGATCAGGCGTATCAAAATAGACATTTCTTAGGTGGTATATGTTGCCATCTTTACAATAATCATCAAGACGCATATAGCGATGGATGGTGATTAAAAGTTTTTCATATTGACTACTCGTCAGTAAAAACTTCTTTTCGTACCGCTGAAAGACACTGCCATTGCTAATCATTATTTAAATTATACCTTTGTTGATTGCAAAGGTCATAAGCAATCTTAGGATAGACACTGACCGAAACGGTCAGTATAATAACATCATGGACATTTCTCTCACCCAAGAAAGAATCATCAAAGCAAGTTTGGTTGTTTTTTCTCAATATGGGAAAACAAGGAGTTCGATGGCCATGATTGCCAAAAAAGCTAAAGTCTCTAAACCCCTTCTATTTCATCACTTTGGTAACAAAGAGAAGTTATATCGAGATTGCCAACAGTTCACCCTCGATAAACTAATCACGCTTAAACAAGATGCTCAGCGTTTTCCAGACATGATGGCCAATCTAAAACACATTCAATTACTCAAGTTAACGCTAGAAAAGTCATACCCAGGCATCTTTAAGTTTTTTAGCCTTGATCAACCTTCTGTTCCTGCAATACCCCCGTCACCCTTTACCACCAAGGACAAGAGTCGGTTTAAGAAAGGTGTGTCCTCAGATAGCTTTTGGCGCTTACTGTATTACTTGACCATGGGTTATCACCAAGCATTGCAAGGTGAGGCAAACGTGGCAACCCTCATTCAAGACTTTCAAGAATCATTTGCGCTTTTAGAAACACTCGCCATCCACAAGGAGGATGAATGATGCAACCCATCTACGAGATCAAACACTTAAGTTATCGCTATCACTCAAAAAAAGAGGATGTGGTCAAAGATTTAAACTTGGTGATTCACCCAGGACAAATCTTTGGGTTATTAGGACCCTCAGGTGCAGGTAAGTCCACCACACAAAAAGTATTAATTAAACTCTTACCAGGTTACCAAGGTGAAGTCCTATATTTAGGTAAACCGTTATCTTCGTGGAAACAAAACTTCTATGAAGACATTGGGGTTGGTTTTGAAATGCCGGTGCACTTTAATAAACTTACCGCGATGGAAAATTTAAAGTACTTCTCATCTCTTTATAAGAAGCATATCAACATCGAAGCCATGATGGTTCGTGTTGGCCTTGGGGAAGCGATGCACCAACCAGTTGGTCAATATTCCAAGGGCATGAAAATGCGTTTAAACTTTGTGAAAGCGTTGTTAAATGATCCTCAAGTTCTATTTTTAGATGAACCTACCAACGGCTTAGATCCTAGCAATGCTAGAATCATCAAAGACATCATCCTTGAAGAAAAGAAAAAAGGCAAAACCATTCTGATCACCACCCATTTGATGGGCGATGTTGAAGAACTCTGTGATGAAGTTGCCTTCATCGCCAATGGAAAATTATTAGAAACTGCTTCCCCAAAAAGTTTAAAACTCAAATATGGAAAGCGCGAATTAAAGGTTGAGTATCTTGAGGGTGACCAAATGAAACATCAACGATTCTCAATGGATGCTTTAGATAAACAAGCGGTGTTTCAAGGATTACTCAAAGATAAAAAAATCATCACCATGCATTCTCAAGAAACATCCCTTGATCAAATCTTTATTCAAATCACGGGGAAAAAAGAATGAACAAGTTTTTCGCCCTCATCAAAGGAGAAGTGATTCGCTTATGGCGTTATCAAATCACCTTATTTGGCCTGATAGTCAGTGCCATATGGATTATTCTTCTTGCCGTTGTCAGTAAGGAAGAAGCCAATGCGTTATTACCTCAACTCATTGTTCTTGATAGTGGCCTCATGGCCATCATCTTGCTTGGTGCTGCTTACTTTTATGAGAAACAAGAAGGGACGATGAAGGCCGTCCTTGTGTCACCAACCTCACCTGCGGTGATCCTTTCCGCTAAAATCATCGGCACCCTTATGGGAAATTTATTATCGGTCTTTTTGATGTGGTTGACGATGCTAGTTGTTCATCAATCGGTGTTTCCAATCTTTGCTGCGCTTGGCTTGGTCATCATCATCACGTTAACCCACCTCAGCATTGGCTATGTGCTGATTTATTGGAGTAAAGACTTCATGGATTTATTGTTGAAGTACACGTTCGTTGTCCTTGTTCTATTTGTCCCAACCATCTTGGTAAGTTTGGATGTCTTAACCGATGGCCTGGAAAATTTAGCGTATCTATCCCCAACCTACAGTGGTCAAATCTTAATCAGTCAATTATGGAACACCGAAACAGAGTCAATCTTAGTTGCATGGATCTTGACCGTTGTTTATCCGTTAGGATTATTTCCGTTTTATATCTTGCCGCAATTTAGAAAGGAAGCGATACGTGCATGAAAAAGTATTTTCAACTTCTAAGTTATGAATTTAAGACGTTATTACGTGACCCAATGAATTTGTTCATGTTTATTTATCCTATATTTATGTTGGGCTTTGTCGGCTGGTTAATTCCTAGCATCCTGGTTCGGGCTGGGATTGATACCCAAGGCAGCGAGTATGCGTTAAGTTTAATGGTGCTGTTTGTGTTAATCCTCGCGATTGGTGGATTTATATCCGGAACCCTTCTAGGTTTTTCTTTATTAGAAAACAAAGATGAACAAACTATTAAAGCGATTGCCGTCTCACCGATTACCGTCACCGGTTATACCTTGTTCAAAACAACTTATGCATTTATCATTGGCTTTATCGGTAATTTGGTGATGCTATTTGGTTTGAAATATTTTTTCGGAGACACATTTAGCGTCCAATATGGTGAGGTTGCTTTTGGCATCAACAGCATTGCCAACCTCGATATCATTCTCTTTTCTTTAGTATCGAGTTTACTAACCCCAACCGCGGGGGCATTGATGGCAGCAATCGCCAAAAATAAAATCGAAGGATTCGCCTTGATGAAAACTGGCGGTATTTTATTTATGGTCCCGATGCTCATTCTTTTAGAAACCTTTGGTGATTGGAAACAGTTTATTCTCGGGATTGCCCCAAACTTCTGGGCAGTCAAAGGGTTTTTTAATCTTGCGTTCGATACCCAAGGAAGTAATGATCTTGGGTATGGGATGTATTTATTGATTGGTAGTCTTTACATGATTGTCCTTGCCGGTATTTCCTTACGATTCTTTATCAAGCGTGTCAACGCAGAAAGGAGCAGTTAAATCATGCCATGGTGGGGTTGGGTCTTGATTGCCGTTGCGGTTGCAGTGATTGGATATCTCAAACTAAAGGTTTGGAATTCAATGACGAAAAAGAAACCAAAACAATCTGAAAAAAACGAGGATTAATTTATCCTCGTTGGTAAGCTTTTAACATGCGTTCAGGCGCATGTTTTTTAATTTCTTGTAAGACAAAATAAGGATTGAGTAATAACGGCCGACCTAAATACACGAGGGTCGCGTCTTTGTCTAATGCTTCTTCAATCGCTTCCATCGTGGTGATCAACCCTCCGCCGATGGTAGGAATACCGGCATCCTTAATCCCGCGCGATAAAGGTAATTGATACCCAGGACTAGGTTTGATCGGAAAGGGAACGACCCCGCCACTACTGACGTTAACCCCTGCAATCAGTGGCTTCATCATTTGAAGCAAGGCAATCGTGTCTTGCAGATGGTGACCACCATCTGCATATTCATCTGCAGATAAGCGAACCCACACTTCGCCTTTAAACACTTGACGAACAGATTGGATAATCTCTTTTAAAAATCTGACACGTTTCTCTAAACTCCCACCATATGGATCCTGACGAAGATTCGATAATGGAGATAAAAATTGATTGATTAAATAGCCATGGGCACCATGGATTTCAACCCCGTCAAATCCTGCAATTTGGGCCCGCCTTGCGCCTTCACGAAATGCGTGAGTAACTTCTTGAATATCAGCGATGGTCATCGCAGTAGGAACTGTATAATCTTGAGAAAATGGCACCGCACTTGGGGCGATTGATGTGTGAGTTTTAACCCCACACTTTCTTCCAGCATGGGCCAATTGAATGGCAATAAGACTCCCGGCAACATGAACCTCATCCACTAATTTTTTTAATCCGACCACATGACGATCATCATAAATGCCTAGGTCTTGTGTAGAAATTCTTCCCCGAGCTTCTACCGACGTTGCTTCGGTGATGACCATCGCCACCCCACCATAAGCGCGGGCAGTATAGTGTGCAAAATGAAACGGTAAAACAAACCCATGTTCATCCGCACTATACATACACATCGGCGCCATGACGATGCGATTCTTTAATTGAAGTTTTCCCCAAGCAATCGGGGAGAATGCTTTAACCATTGATGCTGCTTAGGCCCAAGTAGAAAGTCATGGAAAAACTCTTATATTCAGAAAAATTTGTAGAGATTAATGCATTCACCCATATATCTAGAACAAAGGTATCAAAGGTGATTTGCACCAATAAATCCTCTGGGTTGGTGGTTTCAAACGTATCTTCGGTATGGCGTTGTTTAAGAACAAGGCCGACATCTTCATAAAGATCTAGGGTTTCAGAAATTCCTTCTCGGGTGACTGTTAGTGGGTACACATGGTCATCAAAGTTATATTGAAATTCCAAAGATATATCTGTGCCGATAAATGGGATTTCTGATAATTCACCTAGGGAACTAACATAGACGAACGACTCATAACTGAACTCACTTAAGTCAAGAATCGATAAGTTTAGTGAATAAAATAACGATTCATCATTGGGATCGACAGGATCACCTTCTCGATCGCCAAAGGTTGCTTCAAAATCTCCTGGATGTTCATAGCCATCTGGAAGAATAGGAAAGCGATGCAACCCTAAACTTTCCATTTCGCTGAGCGTTGCCCATAAGTAGTTATAGGTGTCTTGTTCTAAGATAGGTTTTCGAATAATCTCGCCGTCTTCAGAAATCATCGATTCTCTTTGCAGTGTTTGTTCCAATTGCGCGTTCAACATCATGCTCGTTAAACTCACCGCATTCAACCCAGGAAACGCAGCAATGAATAAGAAGGCACCGGTGAGTGATAACAATCCCCGGTGAATCGCCACTGAGCTCTTGCGAATCACAAAGAAAGCATAGACCAATGGCCATACGCCTAAGATTAAGCGAATGGTTGTGTTTAACGTAATCCCTGTGGTTGAAATCGAAATCAATTGTTGAATATAATAACCGACCATCACCACAATCAAGACAAAGTGAAAGTATTTAACAAATAAGTTTGCGAGTCGATTGGTCTTAGTAAAAGGTGCCAAGGCAATTTGACTTGAGATCCCGACAAAAGCGATGACGAGCGAAGAAAAGGTATACACTTCTGGTTCAAAGCCACTTGAGTTGATGATGCCTGTGAATAAATAAAGAATGATGAGAAAGGAGAAAACGGAAATCACGGGGGCAATGACCAAGGTAAAGACACGTTGCCAAACCATGTGGTAATCCTTCTCAACGGTGGCAACATCATTCTTTTTAGGATAACTGTCGAGTAAGGTTGGCAAGAAAATAAAAGAAGCAATCAAAATGAGAATGTTGACATAGACTATCAAATTAATCGAGAGTCCAAAAAGAATATTGGTGGTGAGGATGATGATGAAAATCCCAATGTATAAAACGAAGGAATAAAATATAGAGGTAAAAAGTTTGGTGAAAAATAAGATAATGCCAACACCGATGTCTTGGCGATCCATGAGGTAAGGAAGAAAGATAACCAACCCATAGAATGCAAAGACGAGATTAGAAAACCTATTGAATTCAACAACAAACGAGTTTTCAAGTCTTAAAAAGGTGAAGTACAATCCACCCATCACCACCATGGTGATGATCAGGGCAAGACGATAGTTCTTAAAGATTGGAAATCGTTCAATCATTAAAGAAAGGGAAATCATCAATGGTAAGACAATAAATAAGGATTGATTTAAATCATTTAAAATCATGCTTATCTCAATCAGTCCCGTATCAATCACGGGCTGATTACCAATGAAGACAGCCAATTCGTTATTGAACACCATCAAGGTTCCTAACAGGAATGAAACAATCAACGCTTCTGGAAACCGTTTAAAACTTTTCTTCAATGGATTGGCAATCGCCAACCATAATCGATTCAATAATGCTTTCATCGTCTACCTCCTCGGTTTGATCCACCAGATTGACTAGCAACCCCAGCGGATGCGGCAGCATTTCTTCTTGCGTCATCAATAAAGTCATCAATCATCAAGACAATCCCGACGGCAATCGTTTCATCAAACTTGTCTTCAATCCCGAGCTGATACGTATCGCCCCAACTTAAGAACTTCTTTTGAATTTGAAGAACAACCCCTTGGTCATCTTTCATCATAAAGTTGAAGCCAAAGAAATCACCACTGAGTTCATACTTCTTCCCTTGGTAAATAAAATGAAACTTCGTCCCAAAAAGTGTCAATAATTGTTGGGCCATTTTTGCAATTTGTTGATCATTTTTGTCAAACAGGAAATAGGTAGGAGCAAAGGCGATGATCTTTTGTTTCATCGTCAGGATTGGCGTGGTTCCTCCTGCTTGAAACAAATCCCGGCGGCTGTTGAGGGTAAGAATTTTTCCTTTAGCCTCATAAAGTAAGGTTTGTTGTTCATCAAATACTTTAAATGTATCGCGTATGGCAAAGACCTTCTGTTTGAGATAAACGTATTTCATGTTATAAATTCCTCCACATGAATCATAAACGTCTCAAAGTAAGTATCGAATGGTAAATGTCCCGCATCCTGTATCACCACCAATTGTGCCACATCTGACATCGCTTGTTGTAATTTAATTCCCGTGGCGAGTGGAATAAAGCTATCATACTCTCCCCAAATCAGCAACGTTGGTTGGCGAACTAACGCTAATTTGGCATTGGTCGATCCCGAATCATTGTCCCGCGTAAATGCTTGAAGAATGTTGCCTGGAATGGTTTTATTCACATAATACATCTCATCAAAATCATGATAGGTGATTCGACCGGTATCAATTTCATCTTGGGCATACGCGGTCAAGAAAAAGGTTCGTTGGATATAGTAATTGCGAACCACATAGTCATACACAAACATCGGGATATTGGATGGCATTAACCCATTTTGACTTTCTTCAACATACCCACCTGAACCAATCAAAATCATTTCATTAACATAATCAGGATAATCATGGGCAAGATGAATGGAAACTTCCCCTCCCATGGAATGGGCCATGATGGTCACTTCGTCAATGCCTAGTGTGTCTAAAAACTTAACTAATCCTTCTGCTTGGTTTTGTTTTGCATAATCAAACTCAATGGGTTTCTCTGACAATCCAAAGCCAATCAAGTCAACGGCAATGACATGAAAACGGTCTTTAAGTGTATTCATCACGTCAATGAAATCGTAACTTGATCCTAAAAAACCATGAATCATCAAGATGGTGTCTGGATTGTTTTCTCCAACTTCTCGATAAAAATACTGCACGCCTTCAACGTCCACCGACTTAGCATAGGTGGTTCCCACGTACTTAAAGTTTTGCTCAATGCGTTGAACCGCTAGCCCTGAGACGACCAAACCAAGAACAATCATCGTGTATAGACTTAGTAAAATTCCGTTGCTAATTTTCCTAACCCAACGCGAGGTGTTTTTCATTTTTTCATGATCTCAATGCCTGCCAAGGTTGTTTGACCTTGATAAACAATGGTCTTACCTTTCATGAGCCAAATTAAGATTTGTCCGGATAAACCTTCTTTGATCGTGTGATCCATTTTGCCAAATTTAGGCGAAGGCAAGGCAACCACATCTTCCACCGATCCGACAATTCTTAAGCGATACGCACCGCGTTTAAGGACGTACTCGACTTGGTTGGTACCAATCAATTCGGAAGCAACACGCCCGCCATTATAGGTTGCAAACCGATAATGTATTCCTTGTAAATATAAATGAGCAATTAAGCCTTGAAACCGTAATCCTAAGTAAGGAATGTTGGCATAAGAAAAGAAAAAGGATGTATCTTGTTCAGGAAAATGATTCCCTTGCATCCATACATAGGCTGATGGAAAGGAAGATCCCCAATCTTTTTCTAAGTACCCTTTGCCGCCTGTAAAATCAATCGATTGGCCGTTAAGTTCTAGTTTACCCTTAAAGGTATGTAGTAAAGAAATCACGCCATGGTAACATTCCATTCTAGGTAAATACGCAAACGGACCCATGATGGAAGGATTTAAAAAACCTTGATTCAATGGGGTAGGATTGATGATTTGTAAGTCACCCTTTAATTGAAAGTTATCTTGTTTTAGGTCCAAGTGAATATGTTGAAGGGAGAATTGATTCATCCCAACCGCAACATAGAAGCGATCCTTGGCAGGAACGAACTCGTTGACGCGATAGCGTATATAAAGATTCTTTAAGGTTGGCTTGTCGCCGTGATGAACCACAAACACTTGAACAAAGGCGTGGGGGTCTTTTTTCGCCAATGAAATACCAGGGATTAACGCGATGGAGATCTTTTGATCAGGAGAAACAAGTTTAAAATACCAACCCTCAAAGTAAGCTTGGGTTTGCTGAAAGCCTTGATAAATTTCTGGTTGATTGGCTTTGTTCATAAAAAAAGCTAAGGTCTCCCTTAGCTTTATTTTACTCTAATTGTTGAGAATTAAGTTTACGAAGGTTGGAATGCGCCGAATAAGACTAACCAAGTTAAGAGGGTTTTTGCAACCAACGATAAGACGATATAGCCTCGTTCACCGTGGAGGTAATCTTTAAACTTTCCAACACCTAAGTATTGTAAGAGCATGTTAATTGGGAAGGTATTGAATGCAACAAAGTAAGTGCCAAGAATAAACCAAACGAAGACTGGGACTGCGTCTAAATTAGGGTTGACGCCAATATAGAAAGCAATCGCTAACCATGGGGCTAAGCCGATGATGGTACCA
>DBCA01000055.1:7013-8887 GCA_002292805.1 Caryophanales bacterium UBA970 | reverse complement strand
TGCCGAGATTAAGACGATCATTAACGATGAGCTTAATGCATATTCGTACCAACGGAATTGGTTAATGCCAACACGTAAACCAGCGCGATATTTTTTCTTAAATGGGAAGGCGATTAAGAAATGGAAAATGGCCGACAATAATAAGAAACTCGCGGTCATTGGTAAGAATGGCAATTCAAATAAGGTGTCGGTATTGGTTAAGACCAATCCTTCTCCCACGACGAATTCCAAATAATTCCCAATCACAGGAATGGTAAACGTTGATTGCGATTCGTTTAAGGTTGGATAGACTAAAAAAGCGAACAACATCATCAAGACACCTTGGATTAAGTGGACTAAACCCATGGTCTTGTTGAACTTAATCAACTTGTCTACTTTTTGATCGAAGCTTGCAACTGCTAATTCTGCCATACTTTATTTCTCCTTTATTAAGTATTAACATTACCATTATATGCCTTTCCTTCTATAATGTTGCTAGAAACTCAACGATGATTCACAAATTTATCAAAGGGAGTAATCCCCAAAAGCCAACCCTATTACTCCTTCACGGAACTGGTGGGGACGAAAACGATCTTTTACCCGTTGGTAAATTGATTGATGGTGAGGCGAATTTATTATCGGTTCGTGGGGAAGTGATTGAAAACGGGATGCCAAGATTCTTTCGCCGCCTTGCTCCGGGTGTATTTGATGAACAAGACTTGATGTATCGAACAAGCCAACTTCATGATTTTATTGATAAGGCGAGCAAAACCTATGATTTTGATCGAGGCGATGTGATGGCCATTGGTTATTCTAATGGTGCCAACATTGCAGCGAATATGCTTTTACAAATCCCTTTTAGTTTACGTGGAGCGATCTTGATGCATCCCATGCTGCCACGAAAAGAAGGAACGGTACCCGAACTTAAACAAACTCAGGTGCTGATTACTGCTGGTAATAATGACCCTATCGTTCCTATTGAAAGTACCCAAGCGTTAAAAAAAGTGCTTGATGATTACGGAGCTTTGGTGTCTTTAACTTGGTTTAAATCTGGTCACAAATTATCCAGTGAAGAAGTCCAATTCATCATCAAATGGTATAATCAAACCGTTATCCAACATCCCAAACAATTCAATTAAAGGAGAAAACATATGGGTGCATTTTTAGGTTTCTTGGTCGTCTTCTTCATCCTCATGAGTAGTACACGTAAGGGTGTGCAACTTTTTTTAGCAAAGGTTTTGGCACGCAACAAAGCCAAGGGAGTGAAAACTTCCTGGGATTTAAAATTATTATTGGCAATTCAAAAATACCATCGCTACTTTGGTATCGGGGCTTTACTGGCTGCATTTCTTCATGCTGCCTTACAATTTTCAATCACCGGCGCGCCTAGTTTAACGGGTGGCACCATGGTTGGGTTATTGGTCGCCCAAGGGGTAACAGGTTACTTACAAGAAAAAGGCAAAGGCAATCAGAAAGTCCTTAACACCATCCATTCCATCATCCCACCTGTGCTCATGGTGTTGATTGTTCTACACATCATTTTTAATTCAATGGCAGTCCCTGGTCTTGGCATCGGCGGCTAATTCAATTACTTATTACTTTTTAGGAAACCACGGAAAGAAAATGTTCGTGGTTTTTTCATATTCAGAAAAACCTGGTTTTGTTTTCATATGTTTTTCTAATAACGGAACCCCTGACACATACCGTAATAACCATGTCACCACCAAGGGTGAGATAAGCCCAATCAAAGCGATAGCAATGCCAAACCCATTGGCAAATCCGAGGATGGCAATGCCCCACCACATAAACACTTCACCAAAATAATTAGGGTGGCGAGTGTACGCCCATAAACCTTGCGTCATTAACTTCCCTTTGTTTTCTGGTTTCGCAACAAA
>DBCA01000055.1:0-6996 GCA_002292805.1 Caryophanales bacterium UBA970 | reverse complement strand
CAATTGACGGTCGCCAACCGATTGAAAAAAATATCCCCCTAACCAAAACAACACACCAAGGATGATTGGGATTAACATCGTTGGCTCCACTGGATTGGTCAACCCAGACATCACATTAAAAACCAAGACGAGAGAAATGATGAACATGAACAATGCTTGTAATAAGAAAATGTTGACATAACTTTTGATCAAGACATAAGGTGGTTTAATCTTTGCTCGCATCGCAACGTAACGTTTATCTTCTGGTTTCCCATGATTACGTTGACCGATGTGACTTGATAACCGTATCCCCCAAATTGACGTGAGGATGAGGGTTAAATACCCAATCGCATTGGCGTTTGCGCCAAGAATAAACACGCGATAAATCATCAACAACCAGACCACAAACACAAATCCTTGGCCCCAACCAATATCAATGATGCCAAAATTATTTTGTTTGACAGCCCGAAAAAAATAGATCGTGAAATGAATTAAAATCACGATGGATGTAATGACTAATCCACTTAAGATCATTGTTTGTACCATGAATTATCCTCCAATCAACAAAACAACAAGGCCAGAGGTGACCGCCGTCACCAACGTTCCCCAGATCAAATCAATCACGGTGATCGTGACTGGCCATGCTTTTAAGGTGGCAAGGTTGGTTAAATCATAGGTGGCATACGTCACCAACCCAAACATCGCCCCAGATAGAAACGCCATTAGCGGATTGTTGATATGGGGACCAATGACAAAGTAAACTAACCCAACGATAAAGACGACATAGAACAATGCTGCCGCAGCAATATTGACGCGGTCACTCATCAAATGACCAATGTATTTTCGGTAAAGTTTGGGGGCAACCTTCACCAACCAAACCAAGTCAACCAAGGTAAAGATCAGAAGCGTGACGAGAACTTGAATAAAAAAATCCATAGATATACCTCTATGGATTCATTATAAACAATTTGTATCAACTAATTAGCGAAGTGACCTGACAATTCTCAGAATTCTTGCCAAGACCAACAACGTCAAGGAAAAGAACACGCCACTCGCAGCAATGATCGCCGCAAGTTCTAAGGCCAATGCGCCACCATTGGTAAACACCAAATAAGCGGCATACCCGCCACCACCTAAACCAGCAAGGGCAACCAACACAAGGATTAAACCAAGTAAACTAATCGGAAGCTTTTGTTTTTTGCTGATGGTTTTTTTGTCATCCACAACGGGTTTACCATCTGATAAATTGGATGTTGCTTTAGGGGTGATGGATAACAAAGTTTGAATCAAGGTAAAAATCTGTTCAACTTCTGTGTCTGTCATTGGTGCAGGAACAAATCGATATCGTTTACCAAAAAGCTTCTTTAGTTTAAAATCTTTTTTCTGATGGCCAAGTTTACGGTCAAAGACTTCTTTGCGAACCAACCCAAACTCATGCAATTTGTTCGTGACAAATTCTTTTTTCTTTTCATTTAAAAAAGACTCAAGAACCACCAAAGGTGGAAGATTTGCATTGGGATTTTGAATTACTTTTTTTGCCATGTGTTTATTTTATCAAGATTTACGGATAAGTTTGCCAATATTTTTTCTTAACGTCAATAAGACCATCAAAACCGTCAGGATGATGCCAAATAAAGCCATATTGGCAACACCTGTAATGCCGAAGTCGGGAAGATTCATTCGGTGCCGAGCATAAATGCCGATGAGTGACCAAAGGATAACCCCACCAACATAAGGATCTTTTTGCCGAAAAAGGATGACGTTTCCAAGAAGGATGGTGATCAATAAAATGATGATGGTGAGTAGTTGTTCACTCACTTCTCCACCATTCCATAACCAAGTAAAAGAATTTGAATCGGCAACCATCATCGTGGTTATATTCGCAACGGTCGCGACGATAATCCAACCAAAATAAACGCGAAAAGGAATGGTCGATAGGTGTTGATCCTTTTTGAATTGAAGGTTGATGTATGCCAGAGATACTAGAATCACGACCATCAATCCAAACGATAAGTAAAAGGATAAGTAATGCCAAGCTAAGATCCATAAAGCATTGGCAAGACTAGAAACACTAAACGCAATATCCAGGCGATATAAGAATCGGTTGTTGGGGTTATCTTCGGATGATGATAGATTTTTTAAACGCCACACAACATACCCTGCTAATAATGAATAAATAACCGCCCAAATGGAAAAGGTAAATCCTGCAGGAGCAAAATAATTTTCATACGTATCGGAAATGACGCCCGTACTTAGACCATTAATCGGAATTAGGTTTGCGAGTCCATTAAGTAACAATGCAAGAAAAAAAGTCATCGCGGCAACAAGATTCATGATCTTTGCTTTTTGCGGAGTAAACTTAAACATGTTTTAACTCCTTTTTGCCAACCACGATTGCACCAAAGATACCTCGTGTGGCATCCCTATGCCCTCAAACTTAAGTAGTAAAGGAATCCCATAGGTTAAGGATATTTTATCACCTGCAGCGCCAAAATTCTTACCCCAGCTGCGATTACCGCCAACGGCAACCCCGATGACGTTCTTCGCAAATTGATCAAGAAAGGTCTTGGTGGAGGGAGGGATTTCACCAAAATTAATCGATCGAGAGACAAGCAAGATCTTATGTTCTGCGATGGATTGATACGTTTGGATGTCAAAGACTGGGTATCCAAGTTTGTCCGCAAACTTCTTGCCTAATCCTGTCATCGAGTCGACAACGATGACAATCATCGTTTATTTCTTTCCGAAATGTTTAACTAAAAAATTAACCACAGGTTGTGGTTCAAACCCGCGAATGACTTCATTGCCAAGAATAATTGCAGGGGTTGCCATGATCGTATGGGTTTTAACCAAGCTAGCAAACTCTTCTGCCTGATGGGTTTGATGAACTTCTCGTAAGTTATCTTTATATTGATCACGCAAGGCCATTTTTAAAAACATTTTTAAGTTTTGGCAATTGGGGCATTGGTCTTTGGTAAGAATGATCGCTTGGGCCATGGTCTTGTCCTTATTTGTTAATTTTATCTTTATCGAAATTAAAGTCATTATCATCCAAGGCGACAGATTTCATCTTTTGATATCCGTTACCTTTCATGGAGAAATAGTCCATGGTTTTGGTTTCTGTATTTAAGCCGTTCAAGACAACAGGATTGACTTCTTCAAAGTCAAATTGAGCTTCAAACCCTAAATTCATTAATGCTTTATTACAGTTGTAACGAACAAAGACTTTGACGTCATGAGTTAAATCAACGGCATCATAGACGGTTTCAGAAAGTTGTTCTTGTTCTTTGTATAGCTTATGTAGTAAGTCTTGCATCCAAATGGTTAACTCTGCTTGTTTTGCTTTTGGAAGTTTGGCGAAGATTTCTTGAGAAATTTTACCAATGTATAGGCCGTGAATCGCTTCATCGCGAAGAATTAAGTTAATGATTTCACCGGCTTGCATGAGTTTACCTTGGCCATAAAAGTAAAGTGGGTAATAAAAACCAGAATAAAATAACCATGTTTCCAAGAAGACAGAGGCGACCATTGCTCGCCATTGAGCAATCATAAATTCTTCTTCACTAAAGGTGGCTTTTGCAGGAGAATATTTCTTTAAGTAATTCATCTGATCAAGCACTTCATAATGACCAACGATGAGGGTCATGATGTTTTGAAGGTTTTTATTCTTTTTGCCCCATTCAAATAATTCATCAATTTCAGTTGTGGATAAGAACGTCATAAAGATGTTGGAATAAGACTTCGCATGAACCGCATTTTCCATCGCTGCCATCCAATTGATGACGGCTTTACGTTGATGTAGTGCATCGGGCATCGACCGAGAAACCACTGGCATACCAATGTCACCTTGATAAGTATCTAAGAACGTTAAAATTAATAAGTTAAGGGAATAGGTTCTCTTCACAGGTTCGCTTAAAATTTTCCAGGTCAATAAATCGGATTGCAAAGAAACATCTTCAGGACGCCAAAATTGTGAGAGATTTTGTTCATAAAATTGTTGGGTGAAATTATCTTCACTCGCATTCCAATTCGCACCAGAAAACTCATCCTTTGGATTAAAAATAAGGGGTTTAAAAACTTCAGCTGGATTTTTACTCATACGGTCTCTCCTTTAAATGTTTTTTTATTATACAACGCAAGACTCACACTCATCGATTTTAAGCTTTTGAGTGCGGGTGTAGTAAAGCGTCTTGATTCCTTGGTAGTGGGCATATAAGTAATAGCGGACAAGTTCTTTGGTGGTGATTGTCGAGGTAATCCCGAGCTCAAAGGAGATCCCTTGATCGACGTGTTTTTGTGCAGTGGCAATCACATCGATGACTTTATAATTATCAATTCGATAAGCACTTTCGTACATGAAAGCGGCAGTATCTAATGACGGCATTGGGAAATAGGTTTTCGAATTCCCGTAAGTACGTTCTTCAATCAATTGTTTGATTGGCGTTAAGGAAGGGGTGGCAGACATGACATAGGCAATCGAACCATTAGGAGCAACCGCAAGCCGATGCGAATTATATAATCCATGGGTCATCACGTCTTGCTTGAGTTTTTTCCAATCCTCATTGGTTGGAATATACACGTCCTTTAAGAGTTCTTTGACTTTGTCAGATTTTGGCAAGACTTGACCGCGACCATCAAAGTAAGTGCCATCGGCATACTTACTCGTTTCAAATTGGTAGAATTTTTGTTTGGTTTCTTTTGCTTTTTCCATCGAATGAACCAAGGAATAGTAATTGATGGTGGCAAAAAACACATCAATTAAATCGATGTCTTCTTCTGATCCAAACAAGATGTAATTTTCCGCGATGTAACCATGGTGACCCATGATCCCAAAACCCACGGATCGATTCAACCGATTGGCTTTTGCAACCGCAGGAACATAAGAAATATTGGTTTTGTTAGAAACCGAATTCATCACATCCATCGCTGCAAAGACCGTTTCCTTGATGGTGTTATGTTTGATCATGTTGCCCATATGGCCACTGGCTAAATTGCATGAGATGTCCATGCCAATTTCATCTTGTTCTTTTTTATCATAGTCAGCATAGTGAGAGGTAATGGTTGGTTGTAAGATTTCTGTGCAAAGGTTAGAGAACTTGACTGGTAACTTTAATGGGTTGACTTTGTTGACGTTGTCCACAAACATAATATATGGATAGCCAGATTCACCTTGTAACGAGGCGATCATGTCGAAAAGCTTTCTTGGGCTTACTTTACGTTTTCTAACATCTGGATTTTCAACGAGTTTGTCATACCAATAATCCATGTTGGTGGAGACATCGGCAAAGTCGATGCCATAGGCTTTATAGACGGTGTTTGGATAAAACACATACATATCTTTGTTTTCTTTGGCAAGTTCAATCATTTTGTTAGGAATGACCACACCCATGGATAAGGTCTTCACCCGGACGTCATCATCGGCGTTAAGTTTCTTGGTATTTAAGAAGTCTTCGATGTCCGCGTGAAAGATATTCAGGTAGACGGCACCAGCACCGGCGCGTTGACCCATTTGATCTGCATATCGGAAATTGTTGTCCAAGAGCTTGGCAACCCCAACCACACCTTTAGAAACATTAGGGACATCTTTAATGGATTCCCCTTTGGCGCGTAAGTTGGTAAGGTTAATGGAGACACCTCCGCCAATCTTTGATAATTGCATGGAAAACTCGGAAATACGGGAAATATCATTTAAAGAATCGCCCGCCTCTAATAAGAAGCAGGAAACAAATTCTCCACGTTTTTTCTTCCCGGTATTGAGTAAGGTTGGCGTCGCAGGAACAAAGTCTTGGGCAATCAGACGTCGGATCATGTTTTTAGCAAGTTCAAAGTCACCATCAGCATGGTATAACGCATTCACCGATAAACGGTCTTCATAACGTTCTAAGAAGACTTTTTTGTCTTTGCTTTTTAAGGCATAGTCGTTATAGAACTTAAAGGCACCCATGTAGGTGGGGAAACGGAACTTGGCAGCATAGGCAATATCAAAGATTTCTACGATTTGTTGGTGGGTATACTTCTTTAAGAAGTCTTCTTCGTAATAATCATTTTCGACCAAATACTCTAGTTTTTCCTTTAAAGAGTGAAAAAATTGCGTTTTTTTGTTAATTTCGTTCAAAAAGTAAGAACGAACAGCTTCTTTATCTTTATGTAAATCCTTCAATTGACCTTTTTCGTCAATGACTTGATTGTTTAATAAGACCCATTCCGGTATGTGATTTTTTTCCATGACGTCTGTTGCCTCCAAGACTAGAACCAAGAAGTAATTGGGGTGGTTGACCCCAAGTTCCCCTTTTCGGTTTTAGGTGAACCCTATTTTTTACCACAACCGCAATTTCGTCAATGATATTTTTAACCCCAATTACTAATTCTTTACTATTCAATAGTAACCATCGTTAAATTCAGGAGAAAAAAATTTGTTAAGTTTTCATGGAAAAAACTTGTTTCGCTTCGGTTTGAAAACCGGAGCAATTCTTGTAAGATGATGGTAGGAGAAAAACAATCATGAAATTTACACTGTCGCCATTACCATACGCTTATGACTTTTTAGAGCCAATCATTGATGCCAAGACCATGGAGATCCATTACAGCAAACATCACCAAGCTTATGTGACCAACTTGAATGCTGCATTAGAAAAATATCCTCAACTTCCAGAACAAAGCATTGAAGCATTACTCACAAACTTAGAAAAATTACCAACCGACATCCAAGCTGCTGTGAGAAACAATGGCGGCGGTCATTTTAATCACACGATGTTTTGGTCATTACTGACTTCCGAAAAAACATTCACCGCGCCAAGTAAATTATTATTAGAAAAAATCAATCGTGATTTTGGATCGTTTGATGCCATGAAAGAACAATTTACCAATGCCGCAAAAACGAGATTTGGATCGGGATGGGCGTGGGTAATTGTTGATACAACCGGCAAATTAAAAATTACCTCAACCCCAAATCAAGATGTTCCATTCAAAGAAGGTAAACCCATTTTAGGATTAGATGTTTGGGAACATGCTTATTAT
>DBCA01000120.1:4334-9262 GCA_002292805.1 Caryophanales bacterium UBA970 | reverse complement strand
CTTGGTGTTTGGGATGTAGTCGAAGGAGTAGCCGATGAGGAACTTGGTGTTGCGCAAGCTGCTAAAACAAAAGCAAACGTTGCTAACATGGTTCCTTTCTTTAATTGCATGTTCATTGATTTACCTCCTAATGAATTCATACGCATTCAATATAAAAGGTTTAGTTGGTTGATTGATGAAGATTGCGTAAAGATTTGATAAGGATTAGGTTAGGTGAGGAATGGTGATGGTAAAGGTGGTTCCTTGGCCTAGTTTGCTGGTGACTTCAATGGTGCCTTGATGGGCTTGAACAATTGCTCTGGTGATTGCTAAGCCTAATCCAGTGCCGCCACCAACGCGGGTTCTAGCAGAATCCGTTCGATAAAACCGATCAAAAATACGATCTAAATTTTGTGGTTCAATGCCTTGGCCGGTGTCTGAAAAATATAAAATGATGTTTTGATTTTTCACTTCTGCGGAGATACGAATTTGACCCTTATCCGTGTAGCGAATGGCATTCGATAATAAGTTAGAAAAAATTCTAAAAAACTTGTCTCTATCGACAAATACTTCTAAATTTTTAGGAATGTTGTATTGAACAGTCAACCCTTTTTCTTTGAGTTGAATTTGATAAATAGCCTCAACCTGACTCAATAATTCTCTCAGAGAAGTTTTGGATTTAATCAGGGTTTGAAAGCCGTGATCACCAATTTTAGATAAATCCGTTAACTCGTGAATCAATCGTTGTAATCGAGATGATTCACTGACAATCATCGCTTGAAAGTCTTTGGTTTCATCCTTGGTTAGCTTACGTTCGTTTTGATTAAGGATTTCCGAAGCCCCTAAAATGGCGGCGAGTGGGGTTTTGATTTCGTGAGAGATGTCCGCTAAAAAATCACTTTGAATGGTTTCTAATTGACTAATCTTAGTGATGTCAATGGCAGTGACTAACAACCCATAAAAAGTCTTTTCAATCACCAATGGAAACGACGAACCTTGAAACATACGTTGGCCTAATTCCCAGCGAAACTGAGCACCTTTTTCCGTTGCTAAGCCTTGATTAATCGTTGACCATAATTTTGCACTCTTTCGAAAATCATTTAAAACAAGTGAACGATTCGGTGAAAATTCAAAGGCTTCATACCATAACTTGGTAGCTTCCATAATCTTGCCTTCGCTGTTGATGAGCAAGACATATTGATCGAGTTGAGAAAACATTGTACTAATGATTTTGTTCTCATCTTCTTTTGACTCACGAACACTTGGGATGGGTAAACCAATTTTTGGAAGTTTTAACACCTTAGGGAAGAAGTAGCTTAAGGCAAATATATTTAAACCAATCCAAAAGGTAATGAGGCTGGGTTGATCTGGAATAAACCACACCATCCCCAATAACAACAACAACACAAAAATAAGATAACTAAGATAAATCAGCCTTGCGCGCTTCATACTATTTATTTTACTTTAAAAACAGAGAATATCCCACCGCGCGTACTGGCTTAAAGAAACATGAGGAGTTTTCAATTTTCTTTTTTAGATTGTAAACATGGACATCGACGATTCTGGTCGTCCCATCATAATTGAAACCCCAAATCGAATTTAAGATCGTATCTCTAGAAAGCGCTTGTTCTTTGTTGATAATAAAGAACTTAAGCAAATCAAACTCCATTTTTGTTAATTCTATTTCTTTTTGCTTGATGGTGACCCGGTATTGTTTAAGGTCCATGTTGATGTCACCAAAACTTAAATATTCACTAACTTCAGCCTTTTCTTCTTTAAAATGACCAAATAATGCTTTGATTTGGGCAATCAATTCGCGGTTCGAAATTGGCTTCTTTAAGTACAAATCTGCCCCTGCACCAAGTCCCTCAATCGCATCAAATTCTGAGGTTTTTGCAGTTAACATGACAAAAAGAGCCTTATTTTTCTCTGCTCTGAGCTTTTGGATTAATTCAACGCCATTCATCACGGGTAACATCCAATCAATCACCAAACAATCAAAAGACTCTTTGTGGACCAACCGATAGGCTTCAGTCCCATTGACGGCAAGTTTTACATCAAAACCGGCTGTTTCAAGATCAAATTTTAATATTTTAGCTAAAGATAACTCATCTTCAACCACTAAAATCTTCTTTGACATGAGGGTCTCCTTTGCTTTTTATGTTTGATAGAAAAAGCTATCCCCTATATATTAAGAACATTTTAACAAATCCTTGTTAAAGAAATGTAAAGACTAAGTGAAAAAAATTTACAATTCAACTTTGTAAACTTTATACCCTCTTTGGCTATAATGAAATTAATCTGATGGCATATGCTTCATGAGATACACAAGCGAGTCAATTCAACTGTGTGTTTCTAAGAACATTTGCCTTGGTAATTTCATTTAAAGGAGGAAAAAAAATGAAAAAATTTACCACAGTCGCTATGCTCGTTGTTGCCGGTTTCTCGTTAATATTGTCTTCTTGTGGCCCAGCAAGTGAATACGAAATCGCGCTTGTCACCGACATTGGTGATATCGATGACAAATCCTTTAACCAAGGAGCTTGGGAAGGTGTTGAAGAATTCGCAGAAGACAACAATAAAACCTATCAGTATTACAAACCAGCCGCTGTTGACAACACCGAATATGTCAACACGATCGATTTAGCGATTGAAGGTGGTGCAAACGTTGTTGTTACTCCGGGATTCTTATTCGAAACACCAATTTTCTTAGCCATGGATGAAAATCCAGAAGTTAGTTTCATTTTACTCGACGGTGTTCCACATAGTGCTGACTATTCTGTTTTCCGCCAAGGCCGTAACGTCTTATCCATCCTCTACGCTGAAGAACAAGCAGGTTTCCTTGCTGGTTATGCAGCCGTTGCTGATGGTTATCGTTCATTAGGTTTTATGGGTGGAATGGCAGTTCCAGCAGTTGTGAAGTTTGGGGTTGGTTTCATGCTTGGTGCCCAAGCCGCTGCTACTGTTGAAAACGCAAACGTGACGATTCAATATCACTATACTGGTGATTTTGCTGATACTCCAGAAAACGCTGCGACCGCAGAAACCATGTATGAAGCTGGCGTTGAAGTCATCTTCGCTGCTGGTGGTGCTGTTGGTCTTTCCGTTATGTCAGAAGCAGAAAAAGCTGATAAGAAAGTTATCGGTGTTGACGTCAACCAAGGTCCAGGTGGTGCAGACTTATCTGATACCGTGATCACTTCAGCAATGAAGGGTTTAGGAACCTCGGTTGTTCAAGCCTTAGACGCTTTCTACGCAAACGAATTCCCAGGTGGTGAAGTATGGGTGTTAGACGCCTCCAATGATGGTGTTGGTTTACCAACCGACGAAGCCTCTTGGGGTTTTGAAAACTTTACTGTTGAAGAATATAATGACATTTATGAAGATTTAGCAACCGAAGCTACCACAGTAGCCTTAATCCTAAATGGTTCTACGATTACTGGTGCTGATGAAGATGACATCGAAGCCTATGACAGTGCAATGAACAAGGTTTCTGTAACCTGGGTTGCTTAATTTAATTTGAGTTTTAAAGGACACAGGGTGGTATCCACCCTGTGTTTTTTGTAAAATGAAATTATGATCGATCAACAAATTGAGCCAATCATCTCGATGGTCAATGTTACCAAGATTTTTCCTGGTATTGTTGCCAATAATCAAATCAATCTCGAATTAAAAAAAGGTGAGATCCATGCTTTGTTAGGTGAAAACGGAGCAGGTAAATCTACCTTAATGAGCGTGCTTTTTGGTTTGTACACTGCTGAGAGTGGCCAAATCAAAAAATACGGTTCAGTGATAAACATTAAAAACCCAAATGACGCCAATCGATATGGCATCGGCATGGTCCACCAGCACTTTAAATTGGTGGAAGTTTTTTCGGTTCTAGACAACATTCTTTTGGGCAGCGAACCCATGAATGGTGTTTTTATTGATCGTAAATTAGCAAGAAAAAAGATTATTGAATTATCAAACCAATATAAACTAGCGATTGATGTGGATGCAAAAATTGAGGATATTTCTGTTGGGATGCAACAACGGGTTGAAATTTTAAAGATGCTCTATCGTAAGAACGAAATTCTTATTTTTGATGAACCTACCGCTGTATTAACCCCTCAGGAAATTGATGAATTAATTAAAATTCTTAACGACTTAAAAAACGAAGGAAAATCCATTTTGTTTATCTCACATAAACTCAATGAAATTATGGCGGTTTCTGATCGAGTCACCGTTTTACGAAAAGGAAAATCTGTTGGCACACTCTGGACTAAAGAAACCAATCCAGCAGCACTTTCAAACTTAATGGTGGGTAGAGAAATCTCTTTTGAAATTGAAAAGGCTGTTGTTAAGGTTGGGGAAGCCGGTTTAGAAATTCGCGATTTAACCTACCTTTCACCTAGAACAAAAAAAGCAGTGGTTAATCATTTATCTTTTTCTGTTAAAAAGGGTGAAATCGTAGGATTAGCTGGTATTGAAGGCAACGGGCAATCAGAACTTGCCTATTTGATCGCTGGATTATTGCAAGCAACTTCAGGAAAAATATTTTTAAAAAATGAAGATGTGACTCATCAATCCGTTCGATACCGTAATGATTTAGGTTTGGCGCACATTCCTGAAGATCGTCACAGATTTGGATTGATTTTAGATCACCCTTTGTATCAAAATTTAGCATTGAAAAAATATCATCGTGATCCCTATCAAAAAAACGGCATCATCCAAAAAAGAAAATGGTTAGACTTAGCAAGTCATTTAATTCAAAAATTTGATGTTCGCTCTGGTAATGGAATCCATTCATTGACCAGGAGTCTTAGTGGCGGCAACCAACAAAAGGCAATCATTGCACGTGAAATTGATAGTAATGCTGATGTCATGCTCGCTGTTCAATTGACAAGAGGATTGGATGTTGGGGCGATTGAATATATCCATTCCCAAGTTTTAGCCCAACGTGAGCAAGG
>DBCA01000120.1:0-4326 GCA_002292805.1 Caryophanales bacterium UBA970 | reverse complement strand
GTAAGCAAGGTAAAGCAATTCTTCTTGTTTCACTTGAACTTGATGAAATCATGAAGTTATCAGACCGGATTCTCGTTATCTTTGAAGGAAGAATTGTGGCAGAATTACTGCCAAAAGAAACTTCAAAGGAAGCGATTGGTTTATATATGTCGGGTGGAATGAAATCATGAAATTCCAAGGGTTGTTTTCATCAATCATTGCTATCCTTCTAGGGTTACTGTTTGGTTTAGTAATCATGATTATTGCCAATCCAATGACTGCATTTCCTGGATTTGTGACGATGATTGGCGGATGGTTGACAAACGACTTCCTCAGAAGGTTTGGTGATTTGATATTTTTAGCAGGCCCATTAATTCTCACAGGATTATCTGTTGGGTTTGCATTTAAAACAGGTTTATTTAATATTGGCGCAACTGGGCAATATACGATGGGGATGTTTGCTGGCGTTTTTGTTGGTGTTCATGGAGATTTTTTAGGACCCCTTCAATGGGTTGGTGCGTTTATTGCTGCAATGATCTTCGGGGGTTTATGGGGTTTGATTCCTGGACTACTTAAAGCTTACTTTAATGTTCACGAGGTCATTGCCTCCATCATGCTGAATTATATTGGCATGCACACTGTCAATTTATGGATTCAAGGTGATGAAAGTTTGTTTAACGTTGCCTTTTCAAAAACGCGGCCCATCGACCTGAACGCCTACATTCCTACCACCTTTCTTCGTGACATCTTTGAAAGGTCTTCAATTGATTTTGGTATTATCCTTGCATTAGGCTTTTCATTATTAATCTACTTTGTTTTATACAAAACTAAATTTGGTTTTGAACTTCAAGCCGTTGGCTCAAATCGGTATGCAGCAAAATACAGTGGGATTAAAGAAAATCGAAGTGTCATTTTATCGATGGTGGTTGCGGGTGCTCTTTCTGGTGCCGCTGGCGCACTATATTTTTTAGGTAAGGGATCGATCAATAGTGGTAATCAATATTCCGTTGGTAATGAATTAATGTCTGCTGGTTTTGATGGGATAGCCGTGGCCCTACTTGGCCAATCCCATCCATTTGGGATTGTTCTATCTGCTTTCTTTATTTCTTTCATCCAACGTGGTGGGTATTTTATGCAACTCCTCGGTATCAAAGTAGAAATTATCGACGTGATAATTGCTGCCATCATTTATACATCAGCAATGGCCATGCTTGTAAAAGATACAGTGATGAAATGGTTAAAGGTTGGAGGTAAGAAGAAAAAATGAGCTTTTCTGAACTCTTCATTATCGTTGCAAATTCTACCTTATTTTTTACAGTTCCACTTTTGATTACCGCATTAGGTGGCATGTTTGCTGAAAAAAGTGGTGTGGTGAATATTTCTTTAGAAGGAACGATGGTGTTTGGTTCATTCTTCTCGATTCTGTTTATCAATTGGATGCAAGGTCAATTCCCGGACTTCAATCCAAGTTTACTTTTGTTGCTAGCTGCACTGATTGCTGCAATGAGTGGAGCTCTCCTCTCTACCTTACTTGCTTTCTCAGCGGTCAACTTGAAAGCAAATCAAGTGATCGGTGGAACCGCAATCAACTTGTTTGCCGCCCCGATGGTTATTTTTATTGCTAGAACATTAACCGATGTGAAAAATATCCCATTTGATCAAACGTTTAATATTCAGAAAATACCATTATTGGGTGACATCCCCATTTTAGGAGAAATCTTATTCCAAGATATTAACGTTCTTAGTTTTACCGGTTACCTGATTGCGATTATATCCATCATCGTCATATATAAAACTAGATTTGGTCTTCGCTTATCTGCCGTTGGAGAACATCCATCTGCAGCAGATTCCGTTGGCATTCCTGTGTATAAAATGAGATGGATAGGAACGTTAATGTCAGGCGCACTCGCTGGAATCGGCGGGCTTGTTTTTGTGGTCTCGAGTTCGGTGACGTTTTCAGGACAAGTGAGCGGCTATGGATTTTTAGCACTCGCAGTCATGATTTTTGGTCAATGGAAACCAGAAAAAATTCTTTTCGCAAGTATCTTTTTTGGGTTAATGAACGCCTTAAGTGTGAAATATACCCTTATTCCTTTTTTTGATGGTTTGTCGTTGGGTTATTTTTTCACCATCCTTCCCTATATTGCAACCTTAGGTGCCTTAATGTTAACAAGCAAAAAGTCTCGAGCCCCTAAAGCTGAAGGTGTTCCTTACGACAAAGGTAGCCGTTAAAGATTGTTTAAATCAGCTTGAAGATGGTTGATCAATGTTCCTAAGTGAATACCATCCACCAATCCGTGATGAGCTTCAATAGATAAATTGAGTATTTTTCTTCCGTTGGTGTTCACAAACTGACTCCAACTAATTCTTGGTACCGAATCGGTAGATCCAAGTTTTGTGGCATGCGTAAAATGAGTAAATTGAGCCCAAGGAAATGATGTGAAATAAATCGTATTTAACACCTGTTCTGTTTCAAGATTAATCAGCTTGGATCCTTGGCGTTTAGAGGCTTCAACAGATTCACGTTCAAAGGCCACTGGATCAGGATTAACTTTAACGAAAACCATTTTAAATAAATCCGTGTTTTCAATTAAATCCGTAAATGAAACAAATCCAATCGGTTCATCAAACACCTTTCCACCTTCGATTCGATATCTAAAGTTTTCAATCAAATTGAGTTGGGTGATGATTCGATGCATGAAGGCAAAATAGAATCGTTGGTTGGTTGTTTTGCACGCTTGGTAAAGGTTGGTCACATCGATTGGGAAGGTCATGTTATATCGAGGCATTTCATAGGATTGAAAAAATTGATAATGTTGATAACGTGGCCAGGTTTTAAAATCAATCCATTTTTTCATAAGTTAATTTTATCATGAATGAGATAACCTCATTTTACAGAAACTATACAGAACGTTAACAAACGTAACTCATTTAATCCTTATAATTTTTAAGGAGGACATTTATGATCCGCGTATTATTCATTTGTATTCATAACTCCGCACGTAGTCAAATGGCAGAAGCATTTCTTAACCGCCTTGGTAAAGGAAAATTTGTTGCAGAAAGTGCCGGTTTAGAAGCTGGAAAATTAAACCCTATCGCAGTCAAAGCAATGGCAGAGCTCGGTTACGATATTTCAAAGAATCCAACCAAATCGGTCTTTGATTTTTTTCAACAAGGGAAACGCTACGAGATTGTCGTCAAAGTTTGTGATGCCTTAAACGGGCAACGATGCCCGATTTTTCCAAGCACGAAAGTCTCACTGAATTGGGACTTAACTGATCCTTCGAGTTTGCCTGGTACACCAGAAGAAAAGTTAAAGGCAATCCGACCTATCCGGGATCTCATTCAATTAAAAGTGGAAGCCCTCATCAAAGACTACGAAAAGATGAAACTTATTTAAATTGATTAATTAAAGGTTCTTTTTGTAAATACAGTTGTAAGTTTGTCAAAAGCGCTTGGAACATTCTGTCTAGATTTTGAATCGATGTAAATGAGATATGTGGCGTCACGATCACATTATCCAAAGTCCAAAAGGGATGATCTTTGGGTAATGGTTCTTTTGAGAACGTATCAAGAACCGCATAACGAATCTTTTTATCTTTTAATAAATCGATCATGGCGACTTCATCCAATAGTTCACTTCGACCAATGTTGACAAAGATGGCTTTCGCATGGAGTTGAGCCAAGACATCACGATTGATCATCATCAAGGTGTCTTGGTTGAGGGCTAAGCTGACCACCACGATGTCATATTGAGATAATCGTTCTTTTAATTCAGTGAGAGGATAACGTTGTTGGATGTAAATGGAATCAACGTCACTACGATTAAACCCATCAATCTTCACGCCAAAAAAAGAAAAGGTTTTCGCGAGTTGGAGTCCAATCTGACCCAGGCCAATGATTGCCATCTTCTTTCCATTTAATTCTTCTGAGTGACGAGATGGACGCCATTGTTGGTCTTTTTGTGTTTGGGTAAAAAAACGATGGTTATGATAAATCGATAACACATGCCCTAAGACATATTCTGCCATCGGTTTATTAAAGACCCCACGAGATCCACTGACCACGGTGTTGGCAAGTTTAGGGTGATTGAGGTTAATTTGATCAAGTCCCGAGGTTGCCACTTGTAAATACTTCAAGGATGGTAATTGATCAATGTTGGTTTCAATAAAGAATTGATCCGTAAAGATCGCATTGACGTCAGGTTCTAAGGTCTTACTTACCTCGACCCCAAGTTGATTCAATTGGACAATTTGTGCAGGATTCAGCATGAGAAATCGGGAATATAGTTTTAAATAGTTCATGTAATTATTATAAACTAACCCCTTTATTGTTACGATCAACATA
>DBCA01000088.1 GCA_002292805.1 Caryophanales bacterium UBA970 | reverse complement strand
TTTAACCGATCCTAAAGAATATCAACGGCTTGCCTTTTATTTAAAGGTCGGGGAAACCATTGATCGTAAGTTGCTATTTCGTCAATTGATTGATGCTCAGTATCAACGTAATAACTTAGATTTACCTCCCGGTCAATTCCGTGTTCGTGGCGATGTCATTGAAATCGCTTTACCTGGGTTAGCAGATTCTGCGATTCGTGTGGATACCTTCGGGGATGAAATTGAAAGCATTTCCTTAGTGGATTTACTCACAGGGGAAGTTCGTCAGAAATATCGAAGTTATCCGATTTATCCTGCCAATGGGCACGCCTCTACCCACGAACGAGTCATTGCCGCTTGTGATCGAATTGAAGTAGAATTAGCGGCCAGATTAAAAGTTTTAAAAGAGAATAATCAACTCTTAGAAGCCCAACGGTTAGAGATGAGAACCAAACAAGATTTAGAATCGTTAAGAGAATTCGGCATGTGTCCTGGGATTGAAAACTATTCTCGCCATATTGACGGTCGAAAAGAAGGGCAACGTCCCTTTTGTTTAATCGATTATTTCCCTAAAGATTTTTTATTTGTTGTCGATGAAAGCCATGTCAGTTTACCGCAAATCCGGGGCATGTATAATGGCGACCGCGCAAGAAAAGAAACGTTAGTTAACTATGGATTCCGTTTGCCTTCGGCCTTGGATAATCGCCCCTTAAAGTTCGTTGAATTTGAATCTGAACTCAAACAAGTCATTTGCACGACCGCCACGCCAGGGGATTATGAATTAGAGCAAACCAATCATCAAGTCGTTGAACAAATCATCCGGCCGACAGGGTTGGTTGATCCAACCATCACCATTCGGCCAACCGTTGGCCAAATTGATGACCTCATGCAGGAGATTCAAAAACGCGTCGCCCTCAACCAACGGGTGATGATTGTCACCTTGACCATTCAAATGGCGGAAGACCTAACCGCTTACTTAAAACAACGTTCATTCAAAGTCGTCTACATGCACTCAGAAACCAAAACCTTAGAAAGAACGCAAATCATCTATCAATTAAGAAAAGGAAAATATGATGTCTTGATTGGGATTAACCTCTTAAGAGAAGGGCTTGATATTCCTGAAGTATCGATGATTGCCATTCTTGATGCAGACAAAGAAGGTTTCCTAAGATCGACAAGATCGTTAATTCAAATCATTGGTCGGGCCGCACGTCACGCGGAAGGGTTAGTGATTATGTATGCGGATAAGAAAACCGATTCGATGAAAGGTGCGATTGAAGAAACCAACCGAAGACGAGACAAACAAATCGCGCATAATCTAAAATACAACATCACCCCCATGACGATAAAGAAAGAAATCCACGCTCCTATTCATACCATGGATGACGAGATTCTTAAGTTGGCAAATACCAAAGGTAAATCATCGCGAAGTGAAATTGAACAACGCGTGAAAGAATTTGAAAAACTCATGCGAGAAGCTGCTAAAGCGTATGATTTCGAACGAGCTGCTGAACTTAGAGACATTATTTTTGAACTGAAAGCAGAAATAAAGGCATAACGTTTACGTTGCTTTTTTTTAAAAACAAGGTATGATTTTTAGACGTAGGAGACAATTATGGAATTTTCATTTTTAGACATCGTCTTTATTATCGTTTCATTCGTGATTATCATTCTTTCCTTGTTACAAGGTGGTAAATCCGAAGGGGCATCTGGTGCGATCACTGGGGCCGGCATGAATGTCTTTGTCAAAACCAAAGAACGTGGTTCAGAACTCATTATTTCTTACTTAACCTTAGGCTTTGCAGTGGTTTTCTTTTTGTTAGCGCTCCTCACCAACGCCTTGGCTTAAATTTATTTAGTTCAGATGTTTCATACGAGGGATATTCTCCCTCGTTTTTCTTTGTTTGAATTTGTTATAATTTTGGTGTTTATGACAATTGCACAATACATTCAACAAGAAAAAACCAAACTTCAAACGTTAACCCAAGGGTTAAAGGTCAAACCTCATTTGGTGATCATTCAAGCGAATGAGAATGAGGGGTCTAATATTTATATTCGAGGAAAACTTGCGGATTGTTTAGAGGTTGGCATTCAAGCCACGCACCTTCGCTTTCCCATGAGCATTACCCAAGAAGATTTAATCAAAGAGATCCATAAGCATAATCTCGACCCTTTGGTTCACGGGGTGATCGTTCAAGTGCCTTTACCTTCTCACATTGATCCCGCGGTCATTCGGCGGGCTGTGCTTCCTCAAAAAGATGTGGATGGTTTTCATCCCTTATCCCCGATGATGGCGTGCACGCCTAAAGGGATTGTGGATTATCTCAGTGCAAGTGGTTTTAACTTTACTGGTAAACACGCGGTCATCATTGGTCGCTCTTATATTGTGGGTCGTCCTTTAGCGTCTGCGTTATTAGACCGTCACGCCACCGTCAGTATCATTCACTCAAAAACAAAAGAAGAAGATAAACTCGGTTTACTTTCTCAAGCTGATTTAATTTGCGTTGCCGTGGGCAAAAAATGGTACTTGTCTGATCAAAAAATTAAACCATCAGCCTGGATTGTTGACATCGGGATTACCCGAGACGATGGGCAAATTTATGGTGATGTTAAACCTGGACGTCATGCAGCCTTACAAACCCCAGTTCCTGGAGGGGTTGGTTTATTGACACGACTATCATTGTTAAAAAATCTTTGGGAAGCCTATACAAAACAATTCAAATCAAAAGCAAAAGAAGATTAATGTTTTTTAATCACCATCATCATCAGCTGATAGCCGCTGTAGGTGATGATGGCCAAGCCAACCAGCATCATCAACAAATCACTGATAGTCTCCATAAAGAATAAAATACAGAACACCCCAACCAGTGAGGCAATGCCAATCGCATAATTTTTCCAATGGAGTGGGTTGATGAATTGTCGACGAATAAAATATAAATGATAGGCAGCTAACCCTAGTAATCCCAACATCAGGGAAACACTCAGGGTTTGCCTTAACGTCACCAAGGGAATCCATATAAAAAAGATGCCTAAGGCGATAAGGGCAATGACGATGCTGAGGTTTGAAAAAGGAAACTTAACCCCTTGGTTGAGGTTAGACAAGACGCGGTACGCAAGAATGCCTCCAAAGAACAATCCTGTCACCGCCAACGTCCATCCTAAGATTTGGTAACCAGTGGATGGATCGATCATCGCGACAATGCCAAACAACATTGCAAAGACATAACCAAGGACTTTCCATTGGCTTGGGGATAGGGTTGGCATCACAGTCTTCATACCATTAGTTTATCAAATGTTTCTTTCAATAACGGAAAGTTTTATAATGCTAATAACGAAACGAGGATGTTTAAAATGAATCGAGAAAAGCTAAGACAGTTTGCAATCTTAACCGTACGCCGTGGCGTGAATGTTAAAAAAGGCCAAGATGTGATCATCCATGCTGAACTGGATCAACCTGAATTTATCACCATGGTGGTGGAAGAAGCTTACGCTGCTGGGGCTCGATCGGTCCGCGTCAAATGGACACATCTACCAATTAGCCGTGTTAACGCGATTGAAATGAAGGAAGAGGTGATGGCGGAAATTCCTGAATGGCAACATGCAGAAATGGCGCACAATGTGAAAACCTTACCTGCACAAATTCATATTCGTTCCGTCGATCCAGATGGGATGAAGGGTGTTGACCAAACCAAGTTAACCAATGTTTCTAAAATCACCACCCCACAAATTTTGAAGTACCGTGAACAAATGGACAATCGTTTCCAATGGACGATCATTGGTGTTCCTTCCATCAAGTGGTCAGAAAAAGTCTTCCCAAAACTCAAAGGTGAAGCAGCAGTGGAAGCAATGTGGGAAGCGATCATCAAAGCCACCCGTGTGACCAACGATCCACTTGCAGAATGGGACCGACATAACGCCACCTTACAACAACGAAGCAAACAATTGGATGCCTTGAATTTAGACTATCTCCACTTCCAATCCTCCAATGGCACCGACTTTAAAATCTGGATGATTCCAGAAGCAAGGTGGTTAGGTGGCGGTGAACGGTTAATTGATGGTCAATTTTATAATCCAAACATGCCAACCGAAGAAGTGTTTATTACGCCTAAAGCTGGCAAAGCAGAAGGAAAAGTTGTCGCCTCCAAGCCCTTGTCTTATCAAGGCGAATTGATTGAAGATTTTTCCGTGACGTTTGCCAATGGTAAAGTTGTTGCCGTTCACGCCAAGAAAAACCAAAACTTATTAGAACAAATGGTGAAGATGGACGAAGGTGCTTCACGCATCGGTGAACTTGCGTTGGTTCCTTTTGATTCTCCCATTCAACAATCCGGTTTATTATTCTTCAATACGTTATTTGATGAAAATGCTTCTTGCCATATTGCCTTAGGTCGGGCGTATGTGAATTCCATCAAAGGCTATGCGACGATGACCCCGCAACAACTCACCGACATTGGCTGCAATCGCTCGATGATTCACGTTGACTTCATGATTGGCAGTCGGGATTTAACCATCACTGGCTATGATCGCAAAGGCAAAGCGTTGGCCATCTTTACTCAAGGTAATTGGGCGACGACTCTCAAGTAAATGCAATAAAAAAACCTTCGCTTGATGTTCGCGAAGGTTTTTTCTTTGGTTGAATTATAAGTGGAGATATCGATCGATTTCCCATGCCGAGACATAGGTGCGATATTCATCCCATTCACGTTCTTTGGCAATGATGTATTTGTCATAGGTGTGTTTACCTAGGACGGCTAACATCATGGGATCTTTCTTCATTTCTTTAATTGCATCTTTTAAGTTTTCTGGTAAGTTTTGAATGCCTTGGGTTTCACGTTGTTCCCGGGTCAATTCAAAAATATTGTCATAAACAGGAGGCACCGTTTTTTCATCTTTACTTGCAATCCCTTCAAGACCTGCCGTGAGAATAAACGCAAGGGCAAGGTAAGGATTGGCTAATGGATCGACGTTACGTAATTCGGTACGCGTCGACCCACCGCGTGCGGCAGGAATCCGAATCATCGCTGAGCGATTCGCATCGGACCAGCAGGCATAGCAAGGGGCTTCATAACCTGGAATAATTCGTTTATAAGAATTAACGGTTGGATTGGTTAAGGCGGCAATGGAACGGGAGTGATTAAGAATTCCGGTCATCCATTTTTTAGCAACTTGGGATAATTGCATCTCAGCTTTTGGATCATAGAAGGCGTTTTCACCTTTGGCATCCGCTAAGGATAAATTGGTGTGCATCCCAGAACCATTGATGCCTGCGATTGGTTTAGGCATGAAGGTCGCGTGAAGACCATGCTTATGGGCGATGACTTTAACCACGGTTTTAAAGAGTTGTAAGTTATCGCAAGCCTTTAAGACGTTTTGGAATCGGAAGTTAATTTCGTGTTGGCCAACCGCTACTTCATGGTGAGAAGCTTGCACATCCAACCCTAATTTATCAAGTTCAATGGCAATGTCACGACGGGTATAGTTATCCCCATCCATCGGTGCCATGTCAAAATAACCAGCGTCATCGTTTGGTTCTAAGACAGGCTTCCCGTCTTTGACTTTAAATAAAAAGAAT
This sequence comes from Caryophanales bacterium UBA970, assembly GCA_002292805.1. The sequence goes on along the minus strand of DBCA01000088.1, from coordinate 2,997 downwards.
TCGGGTTCGAAACCAACGTTCAATGCGGAAAAACCAGCAGCTTCCATTTTCTTAATGGCTTTCTTAAGGATGAGTCGTGGATCGCCTTCAAACGGTTCACCTTTTGGCGTGTAGACATCACACACCAAGCGTGCGACTTTGCCTAACGCTAAACTTTCAAAGGTGAGGATTTGAAACGTTGATAGATCTGGGTACAAATACATGTCAGCTTCTTTGATACGAACGAAGCCTTCAATCGAAGAACCATCAAACATAATTTTATTGTTGACAGCGTCATCTAAACGAGAAACTGGTAAATCTACAGATTTGACCATTCCGAGCATGTCGGTAAATTGCATCCGAATAAACCGAACATCCTCTTTTTTGGCAAGCGCCAAAACGTCTTCTTTTGTCATGGTTACCATGCTAACTCCCCCTATGAGATGTTAAAGATATTATATTACTTTTCATCGTTTCGTCAAATAGGTAAAAAACACGTCAATAAGGTTCTTTATGGACGTTAACAAAAACTTTTACAACGTTGTATCAACGAATACGGATTGACAAAATCAAGGCAAAAGCCAGCTTGAATTCCTCAATCATCAACCATTTTTGCTCGTAGTTTATCTTGGTGACTGGCCCGGCAAGTCGGTGTTTACTTCCTTGAAAAAAGTAATCAATGACTACGTTTTGGTTTTTTGCCCTGAGCAAACCTTCATTAATTTCATTGGCCATCTCTTGACTTAATTGAGGTTTTTTAACCTTTTCACGATGGTTTTTCATCTTGGCAATCGTGCTTTTTTGTTCAATCAAGGAAGCGTAAGGCGCCCATTTTTTCATCCCGCGATCACTCATTTACGGTGCCCTCCAATGAGTTCATGACGGTCTCGGGTCGTGGATGATTTCAGTAACGCAGAGGTTCTTAACACGGCATTATGACCATAGCGTTCTTTGATCTGAGCAAGGGTGACTTGCAACCTTCTTTTTTTATCCGTGGTTTCAACATCCGTAAATAAATCGAGTTGTTCTTTGTCTAAGTCAGTTAATTTTCTAAAGGAAAAAGTAACATTTCGAATTGGTTTGGCTTCAACATAGCGATGATAAATTCTCATCAATGCTTCATAAAGTGTATCTTCATCATCGGTGGCCCGCATCAAACTCATCTGATGAGAGAACCCTCCAAGACTTGCGGAGTAGCCAATGCTTAAATGCACCAAGGATGTCAGGTGCGCTTGCAGGCGTAAACGTAACGTCAAGTCATCACACATTTCCCGAATCACCACGGGCGTTTCTTCCATCGTGTAATCTCTAAACAACACTTGCCCCATGCTGATGCCAGGTTCTTTTGGACTATACTTTTCCCGAATATTAGAATGATCAATGCCGTTGGCGTGTTGGTGAAGTTGCTTGCCCATCACCCCATACAAGGCGATTAATTTATGGTCTGGGTATTGGGCTAAATCCCCCACGGTCATGATCCCGAGTTGGTGAAGGCGGTGTTCCATTCTTGACGCAATGCCCCACATCTCGCCGACTGGCAGTGGCCAGAACTTGTCTTGGATGTCTGCTTGATGCCAGACGGCAATCCCATCTTTGGCTTTTTTTGCTTCTAAATCCAAAGCACTTTTCGCAAGAAACGGGTTGTCACCGATGCCCACAGTTGCTAATAATTTCATTTGCTTGTAAATGGTATCTTTGATGGTTTTCATCAGTTGACGTGGGGTTTGTTGATAAAGCTTTAAATAAGGACCCAAGTTTAAAAAAGCTTCATCGACACTATACACATGAAGATCGTCTTCCCCGATAAAATCTAAAAGGATCGACATCACTTGAGCAGATTGTTGTAAATATAAACTCATTCTTGGAGTGGCAAAGACGATATCGTCACGTTTAGGGAGTTCAAAAACTCGGAGTCGTGAAGGGATGCCTTGGGCTCTTAAATAAGGGGAAACCGCGAGGATGATGGTCCCGGTGCCACGACTTTTATCGGCAACCACCAAAGGCGTTGTCATCGGATCAAGACCTCGATCCACACATTCCACCACTGCATAAAAAGACTTGAGGTCAAGGACAGCGACCACGGAAGGGAAAGGTTGAGTTAAGTTTTTTTCTTTTAACATGGTGACCTTGGACTTCTATTTTAACGAAAATAGAGACAGATATGCATTAAGAATTTCTTATGAAAACATTCATGCCTTATTTTGTTTGTTTTTCGTAATTTTCTTCAAAAAAATAAGTAAAAAGTAATCAATTGTGGTATATTATTTCATATGGATTTTAATACCTTACTTGAACCAATTAAATTAGCAATTCTAGACATTTTAGCGAATCCAATCTTATTGGACATTGGTTTAGGATTATTCGTTTTATTCATGGCGTTCACTGGTGTAAAACGAGGATATTGGTTTGCGATTTGGAATTTATTTTTTTCTTTCGTGGTTATCTTGATTAGTCTTCTATTTTTCTTAAATGTAGCCACCACGTTTGTTAGTCAATTCACCGGCGCTTATTTAGTGTTTTCAGACATTGACTTATCAAAAACCATGGCGATGTTTGCCATCTTACTTGCCGTCTTGTTATTTGGTTGGATCATCTCTGGTTTTATTTATTTAATCTTTACCCCAATCAAAGGAAAAAATTATTCCTATCGTGATTTAGACCCCATGGTCGTAATTAAAGTTAAATCGTATGGATTCACCGTTGGTTTGATCGAAGGCATCGCGTATGTGTTTCTTTTCAATATCGTTTTAGGCAATATCGCAACCTATTTACCAGAAATATTCCCTAACCGTTTTATCTCAACGTTCTTATCGACCTTGCATCCAGATAATTCGGTTGTCCTAAGTTTAATCAATCAGCTGCTCGGGGATTACGGTAGTTTCCTTCAATTAGGATAAGTTGAATCTAGGCAAACAAAAAGTCTTGGGATCTCCAAGACTTTTTTTCTTCATTAACTAAGCTTTCTTAGGTTTTCTTTTGCTGACTTTCTTGGTTGCGACTATGTTGGTTTCTAAAACA
>DBCA01000119.1:13302-15350 GCA_002292805.1 Caryophanales bacterium UBA970 | reverse complement strand
CTATAACATTAAGGTCACCCCACGTAAAGCTCAACTCGTGGTGGACTTGGTTCGCGGTAAATCCGTGATCGAAGCCTTAGCGATTTTATCCAACGTCAACCGCAAGGCGAGTAATGATGTCATCAAATTGATTAAATCTGCTGCTGCCAATGCGGTGAAGAATCACCAAATGACGGAAGCCAATTTAATGGTGGCAGAAATTGCTGCCAACGAAGGTAAACGTGATAAGAGATTTATGCCAAGAGCGAAAGGTTCAGCCTCAAGCATCATCAAACGTAAAAGCAATTTATTCATCACCATCAAAGAAAGAGCGGGAATGTAAGATATGGGTCATAAAATTAATCCAACTGGTTTTCGCGTCGGGATTGGTCGTGGATGGAATTCACGTTGGTATGCCAACAAGAAAGATTTCTCAACCTTCTTATTAGAAGACATTGCCATTCGTCGCTACTTAGATAAAGAATTAAAAGAAGCGATGGTTTCTCATATTGATATCGAACGTCAAAAGACGGACAAAGGTACCAATGTGAATGTGATTTGCCATGTGGCCCGCCCAGGTGTGGTCATTGGTCAAGATGGTGCCAACGTCAATCGTTTAACCAAGTACTTACAAAAATTAGTGAAATCGGGAACCTTTAAATTGGATGTCCTTGAAGTCAAATCACCGGACTTAGATGCTCGTTTAGTTGCCTTAAGCATTGCCAAAGAACTCGAACAACGTGCATCGTTTAGAACTGCACAAAAGAAAGCCATTCAACGCGTGAAAAAAGCTGGTGCCAAGGGTGTCAAAACCATGGTGACTGGTCGTTTAGGTGGTGCGGAAATTGCTCGTGGAGAAGGTTACCACGAAGGCACGATTCCATTACATACCTTACGTTCAGACATTGACTTTGCCAAGGTTGAGGCCCATATGACCTATGGTCGTTTAGGGATCAAAGTTTGGATTTGCCGTGGCGACTACGACACCACTGCATCCGCCAACGCCAATCAAGAAAAAGAATTGATTGATGAACCAGAAGCGGTCAATGCTAAAGAAGGAGTATAAACGATGTTACAACCAAAACGTGTCAAATATCGGCGACCACACTCCCTGAAATGGGAAGGTCTTTCTAAAGCAGGCAACACCGTTGCCTTTGGTGATTATGGTTTACAAGCCACCGAAGGTGAGTATGTTTCTGACCGCCAAATCGAAGCCGCACGTGTTGTCTTAAACAACTTCACGAAGCGTTCAGGTAAAGTCTGGATTCGCATCTTCCCACACATGGCGAAAACCAAAAAGCCAGCGGAAGTTCGAATGGGTTCCGGTAAAGGTGCGCCAGAATTCTGGGTTGCTGTTGTCAAAGTCAATCGAGTCATGTTTGAAATTGGTGGGGTTCCTGCCAAAGACGCGATTGAAGCCTTACGTCTTGCTAGCTTTAAATTACCCGTAAAGACCAAGATCATTAAACGAGAAGTCAAAGACGTCAGTGTTGTCAACGCAGTCAAACCAGTCAAAGAAACCAAAGTCGCCACCGAAGGAGGTAAATAATTGTGTTAAAACTCAAGGATATCCGTGATTTAAAAACCGACGAGCTCAATGCAAAGATTTACGTTCTCAAAGAAGAACTCTTCAACTTACGTCGTCAACAAGCGGTTGGCCAACTTAAGAATGGCAAAAACTTAACCAGCATTCGCAAGGACATTGCTCGTATTTATACGATCATCCGCGAACGCGAATTAGGTCTTAAATAAGGAGGCAACCACTTATGGAACGTGGCACACGTCGTACATTCACAGGCACTGTGGTCAGCAATAAAAACGATAAAACCATCGCGGTGTTAATCGTCAATAAAAACCCACATCCTAAATATAAGAAGCTCGTCACCATTTCAAAGAAGTTCTTTGCTCATGATGAAAACAATGAAGCAAACATTGGTGATACCGTCACGATCGTTGAAACCAGACCTTTATCAAGAACCAAACGTTTCCGTTTGGTGTCGATTGATAAAAAAGGTTTTCAAAAAGTTGAATTGAAGGAGGAAGAAACCAATGGTTCAAAAGGAAACTAA
>DBCA01000119.1:12449-13218 GCA_002292805.1 Caryophanales bacterium UBA970 | reverse complement strand
ATTGGTGACATCGTCATGTGCGCTGTCAAAGTTGCGATTGTTGATGGCAAAGTGAAAAAAGGTGACATCGTCAAAGGTGTGATCGTTCGTACAAAGAAAGCGATTCACCGTCAAGATGGATCATCCATTTCTTTTGATGACAATGCGATTGTCTTAATCAATGAAGACGGTACCCCAAAGGGCACCCGTGTTTTTGGTCCAGTGGCCCGTGAGTTACGTGACTTAGGTGAAGGATTTATGAAAATTATTTCCTTAGCACCGGAAGTCTTATAAGGAGTACTGATATGGCAACCCAATTAAAAAAAGGCGATAAAGTCATTATCATTGCTGGACGGGACAAAGGAAAAACTGGCGCGATTCAACGTATTGATCATGTAAGTGATCGGGTCGTGGTCGAAGGAATTAATGTTCGCAAGAAACATCAAAAGCCTAAACAAAACAATCCTGAAGGGACGATTCTAGAGATTTACGCCCCTGTCCATCGTTCCAATGTTGCGCTCATTGATCCAAAAACAAAAAAAGCAACACGATATAAAGTCAGTGTTGTTAAAGACAAAAAAGTTCGCCTCGCGGTTAAATCCGGCGCGGCGATTGAATAAGGAGGGATATCATCATGGCAGAAGAAAAGAAAGTGAAACCGGCAGCGGTTACCACTGACACTGACGCAGTGACGAAACCTCGTAAACCAAAAGTTGACGCAGTTCCAGCGTCCACCGTTGCGGCAAAACCAGTTTCAACTCCAGTTAAAGAAGTTGCTGCAAAAGCAAAA
>DBCA01000119.1:4648-12380 GCA_002292805.1 Caryophanales bacterium UBA970 | reverse complement strand
CAAAAGAAGTCGCTCCTGCAAAAGTGAGCAAATCTCAACCTGCGGTTAAATTGACCTCGCGTTTACAAACCAAATACTTCAAAGACATTCGGCCAGAACTTTTTAAGACATTGAAGTTTAAATCCATCATGCAAGTGCCTAAGGTTGAAAAAATTGTGGTCAACGTCGGTGTTGGTGATGCCACAGGTAACGCCAAGTTATTGGAAGAATCTGTGAAAGAACTTACTGATATTACTGGTCAAAAACCAGTGATCACCAAATCAAAGAAATCCATTGCCACCTTCAAGCTAAGAGAAAATCAAGCGATTGGTACCAAAGTCACATTACGTGGCGTAAAGATGTATCAATTCTTAGATAAACTCGTCTCGATTGCCTTACCACGTGTCCGTGATTTCCGTGGGGTCTCTCGTAATAGTTTTGATGGCCGTGGTAACTATACTTTAGGGATTAAAGAACAATTGATTTTCCCTGAAATTAACTTTGATCGCGTCAACAAGATTCGCGGCATGGACATTGTCATTGTCACCACAGCACAAAATGATGAGCAAGCTTATGCTTTATTACAAGCATTAGGCATGCCATTCAACCGGTAAGGAGCATTATGGCAAAAACCTCGACAGTACAACGTCAATTAAAGAAACCCAAGTTTGCAGTTCGTGCGTATACACGCTGCCAACGTTGTGGTCGTCCTCGTGCGGTCATTCAAAAGTTTAAAGTTTGCCGAATTTGTCTCCGGGAACTCGCCCATCGTGGTGAAATTCCAGGGATGAAAAAGGCTAGTTGGTAAGGAGGAAAAACGTATGTCATTTACCGATCCAATTGCCGACATGCTCACCAGAATTCGTAACGCAAACTTGTTAAAACAAGTGGCCGTCACGCTCCCAAGTAGTGGGATTAAAGTTCGCTTGGCCTCTATCCTAAAGGATGAAGGTTTCATCAATAGTTTTGAAGTGATTGGCGATAGCAAAAAGCAAATCGTTCTTTCACTAAAGTATGCGAACAATGGTTCTGTTCGAGTCATCAATGGAATTCGTCGTATCTCTAAACCTGGGTTAAGAGTCACGGCCACCGTTGACAAATTACCACGGGTTATTCGTGGTCTTGGTGTGGCCATCATTTCCACTTCTGAAGGCATCATGACCGATGCAAAAGCAAGAGAAAAAGGTTTAGGCGGCGAAGTGCTTGCCTACGTCTGGTAGGAGATTGATATATGTCACGTGTTGGAAATAAATTAATTCCATTACCAGCCAACGTTAAGTTTGCCATCCAAGGTGGCATGGTTAACTTTGAAGGACCCAAGGGTAAGTTATCCTTACCTTTACCCAAAGGTTTCACTTTAAAACAAGAAGGTACGAACCTTAAACTCGCTCGTCCTAATGATACCGAAGATGTCAAAAAGATTCATGGAACCACCCGCGCGATTATCGCCAATGCGGTGACTGGGGTTTCTGTCGGTTTTAAAGAAGAACTTGATTTGGTCGGGATTGGTTTCCGGGCCATCATCAAAGGACCTCTCTTAGAAATGTCGATTGGTTTTTCTCATCCTGTGGTCGTCAAACCATTACCTGGGGTTAAAGTCACCGTCAATGAAAATACCAAGCTCGTCATTGAAGGTGTCGATAAACAAGCGGTTGGTGAAACCGCAGCGACGATTCGGATGCAACGTCCACCTGAACCATATCAAGGTAAAGGGATTCGTTACAAAGGTGAAAGAATTATCCGCAAAGAAGGTAAGCGTGCTGCTGCAGCTGCTGCACCTACTGCCGCGGCTAAGAAATAGGAGGATGGGTTCATGATTAATAAACCATCTAAAAATTCGCAACGGCAATTACGTCATACCCGGCTACGTAAAATCTTATCGGGGACAACCGCCCGTCCACGTTTATCTGTGTTTCGTTCAAACACGGGCATTTATGCTCAAGTGATTGATGATACCAAAGGCGTCACCCTCGTTGCCTCTTCATCCAAAGATTTAAAGATTGGTAAAACCATCGATGCTGCAAAAACGGTTGGTAATGATGTTGCTAAAAAAGCAATTGCCAAAGGTATTCAAACGGTTGTCTTTGATCGTTCCGGATATATGTATCATGGTCGGATCAAGGCTTTAGCGGATGCCGCTCGTGAAGCTGGATTAAAATTCTAAGGAGCAACCAAATGGAAAAAACTGAAATCAAAACTGACGTCAAACCAACTGCTTCAAGCAATCCTTCTTCACGTCCTGGTGGTTACCAAGGTAGTGGAACTGGTGGCAATCAAGGCGCTGGTGGTGATCGCGGTGGTCGTCGTAATGACCGCGGTGGTCGTCGTCCTCGTCGGGATAATGAACCTAAAGAATACGAAGAACGTACCGTCGCGATTAAACGTGTTACCAAGGTCGTCAAAGGTGGTAAAAACATGCGCTTTACCGCGCTTGTCGTCATTGGCAACGCCAAGGGCAAATATGGTTTCGCTCATGGTAAGGCAGGAGAAGTTCCTGATGCGATTAAAAAAGCATTAGAAGCTGCTAGAAAAAATACCAACATGATTCAATTTGTTCGCGCAAGCACCATTACCCATGAAGTCACGGGCCAATGGGGTGCAACCAACGTCTTCTTAAAACCAGCGCCTGAAGGGACTGGGATTATTGCCGGTGGTCCAGTTCGCGCCATCTTAGAATTAGCAGGATGCAAAAACGTTTACTCAAAGGTTTATGGTTCACGGGCTGCGATTAATATCGTCCGTGCAACCCATGATGCCTTAAGCCAATTAAAATCGAAGAAGGAATATCTTGCTTTAAGAGGCAAGCTCTAGGAGGATTATCCACATGGCTTACAATCAACTCAAAGCAAATCAAGGGGCTCGTAAACGCCGAACTCGTGTCGGTCGTGGGATTGGGTCTGGTTTAGGAAAAACCTCAGGTCGGGGTATTCTTGGTCAAGGTTCACGTTCAGGTGGTTCCGTCCGTCCTGGATTTGAAGGTGGTCAAAACCCAATCTATCGTCGTCTTCCAAAACGAGGATTTAAAAACTACACCACTGTTCGATATGGGGTTGTTAACGTTAGTGATTTAAGTCAATTTAAAGACGGAACTGAAGTCAATCCAACCATGTTGATTGATCTTGGCTTAGTCAAATCTAGAGCCAGAGGTGTTAAAATCTTAGGCAACGGAAAATTAGATAAGAAACTAAAAGTTCTTGCCCATCACTTTTCACAATCTGCCATCAAGGCGATTACAGAAGCAGGCGGAACCACTGAGGTTATTAAATAATGAAAAAACTTGCTGCCATCTTTACAAACAAGGAAATTGTTAACCGTATTTTTTTCGTGGTGATGATTCTTTTTGTTTTCCGCATTGGGGCTGCAATTACCGTTCCGGGTGTCACCGTTCAAGATGTTGATTTTCAAACAAATAACGCCTTATCATTACTCAATCTATTAGGTGGTGGCGCACTGCAAAGTTTTTCAGTGTTTGCCTTGGGGGTTTCTCCATACATCACCAGCAGCATCATTGTCCAACTCTTAGGGATGGATGTGTTGCCTGCTTTAACTGAATTAAGTAAACAAGGTCAATCCGGTCGTAAAAAAATGGAAATGACCACGCGTTATTTAACCTTGTTATTAGGTGCAGTTCAAGCCTACGGGATTGTTCGCACGATGGAAACATCCAGTTTTATTACCTTAAACGATACGTCATTTTGGAGCTATGCCTACATTGTCACCGTTTTAATGGCAGGTGGGATGTTGGTCATGTGGCTTGGTGATCAAATCACCACCAAAGGAATTGGTAACGGGATCTCTGTGATTATTTTTGCAGGGATTGTTCGTAGTTTACCATTACAAATCGAAGGGGCTTATAACAATTGGGTCTTATTAACTTTAGGATTGGATGTCACGATTTTACTTCGAGGGATTTTCCAATTTGCAATTTATGTCCTTGCGTTCGTGCTCATCATTGCCTTTGTCACCTTCATCGAATCCAGCAAACGTAAAATTCCTGTGCAAAACGCCGGTAAATCTGGCTCTGCGCAATATGCGAAAGCAAGTTTCTTACCAATGAAGATTAACTCTGCAGGGGTTATTCCTGTCATCTTTGCTTCCTCCATTATGCTTGCGCCTAGCGTCATTGTCAGCTTCATTACTGGCGCTAACCCTAATGCAGAATGGTTAAAGATTTTTGATTCCTCTGCCACGGTTACCATGCCTTGGTTCAATGAACAAACCTTCCAATTTCCTTGGGGGTTAATCATTTATCTTTTATTAACAGTGGTCTTTACTTTCTTCTACTCTAACTTACAAATCAACCCCCAACGTTTATCAGAAAACTTCCAACAAAATGGGTCGTATATTCCAGGGATTCGTCCTGGCGTAGAAACCGAACGTTATGTCACCAAAGTCTTAAATCGCATCACGGTATTGGGAGCTGCCTCGTTAGCGTTCATCGCTGCCTTGCCGATTGTGTTGGTGTTATTAAACATCGTCCCTGATCAATCCTTAGCCCTTGGGGGAACCGGACTGATCATCGTCGTTGGTGTTGCAATCGAAATCAATAACCAAATCAATGGTTTACTTGCAGGTAAATCTTATGAAGAAGTCCTGGCGTCAGGCGGAAGAAATAAAAATGATTAATTCGATTTTACTTGGGCCACCAGGCGCGGGTAAAGGATCAGTCGCCAAGTTGATTGCTGATCATTACCACCTTCCTCATATCTCTACTGGAGACATGTTTCGGGAAGCGATGGCCAAAGGAACCCCAGTCGGGAAACTCGCCGCCACCTACATCAATGCAGGGAAACTTGTGCCAGATGATGTCACGATTGCCTTAGTGAAAGAAAGAATTCAAGCTCCTGATTGCAAACAAGGATTCATGTTCGACGGATTTCCCCGAACGATTCCGCAAGCAGAAGCATTACAAACCTTACTTGTATCCATCAAACGACCCATCAATACGGTGATGGAGTTTGATTGTGACCGCAAAGAATTGATTCGTCGAATCACGGGAAGACGCGTTTGCAAAACATGCGGAACGCCATATCACGTCGATACGATGAAACCTAAAGTCGAAGGTATCTGTGACCGCGATGGTGGTCCCTTGATCCTCCGCAAAGACGATAACCTCGAAGCCTTAACCGTAAGACTCAAGGCCTATGAGGAACAAACCTTTCCATTAATCGGCTTTTATAAAGCCAAAGGGTTAATCACCCCATTTGATGGCGCGAAGCAAACGAAGGATTTATTCCAAGACGTCAAGAAATTTCTTGACCGGTTGAAATGATCATCGTCAAATCTCCGCGAGAAGTCACCATGATGCGTGAAGCTGGTCGCATGGTGGCGAAGACGTTAGTTTATCTTGGTAGTCTCGTCAAGGTTGGGGTGACAACTCAACAATTAGATGATGCGGCCGCAAAGATGATTGCCAGTTTCGGTGCCAAAGCCTCTTTCAAAGGATATGGCGGCTACCCTGCGAGTATTTGTGCCTCCGTCAACGATACCCTTATTCATGGCATTCCTTCGAAAAAAGAAGTGCTGAAGAACGGGGATATCATCAAAATTGACATAGGCATTCACTACAATGGGTACCATGCGGATGCAGCAAGAACGTATCTGGTTGGGAATGTAGACAACCGGATTCAAAAGCTTGTTGAAGTCACCACCGCGAGTTTCTTTGAAGCGTTCAAGGTGATTCGTCCTGGGATTCAAGTCGGTGATCTCTCGCACACGATTCAAACGTATGTGGAGAAACACGGCTACAGTTTACCAGAGGATTACACTGGACATGGAGTCGGACAAAACCTCCATGAGGACCCGCAGATACCTAACTTCGGGCGGCCAAAGACAGGGCCGATACTTAAAGCAGGGATGACATTAGCCATTGAACCGATGGTGAACCTAGGTAAAAAAGAAACCAAGGTCCTCGCGGATGAATGGACTGTCAAGACCAGGGATGGCACATGGTGCGCTCATTATGAGAACACAATTGTCGTCACCGCCACGGGTGCAGAAATTCTCACCCTAGAACAACAAGGAGGATAGACAGCATGAGTAAAGAAGATGTCATCTCCCTCGAGGCCACCGTCCTCGAAACCTTACCGAACACCTCGTTCAAGGTTAAATTAGAAAACGGTTCAGTGATTCTGGCTCACGTTTCTGGTAAAATCCGTCTACACTACATTCGCATTTTACCAGGCGATAAAGTCACGGTTGAAATGTCCCCGTATGACCTAACACGCGGCCGCATCACCTATCGTCACAAATAGTGACAAGGAGAAAATATGAAAGTAAGACCATCCGTTAAGCCGATCTGTGATAAATGTAAAGTCATCAAGCGTCATGGACGCGTGATGGTGCTTTGCGAAAACCCAAAGCATAAGCAACGCCAAGGATAAGGAGCAATTATGGCACGAATCGTCGGTGTAGATATTCCAAATGAAAAGCGCGTCGTGATTTCGCTGATGTACGTTTTTGGCATCGGTAAACCACTCTCGCAAAAGATTTTAAAGGATGCAAAAGTTGACGAATCAGTTCGCGTCAAAGACCTAACTGAAGATCAACTCGTTGCCATCCGGACTCAAGTGGCCAAGTATCGCGTCGAAGGGGATTTACGTCGAGAAATTTCTCTCAACATTAAACGCCTTCAAGAAATTGGGACGTATCGTGGTTCCCGTCACCGTAAAGGCATGCCTGTTCGTGGTCAACGTACCCGGACCAATGCCCGTACGCGCAAAGGACCAAGAAAGACCATCGCCAACAAGAAAGAAGCCGTCCAAGGTTAAAGGAGAACAATCATGGCAAACGAAACTAAAAAGCCAGGCGCTCCTGCGGCAGCTGGTGCTGTCACTGGGACTCCTGCAAAAGCTCCTCGTAAGAAGAAAGTCAAACGCGCGTTTACCAAAGCTATCGCCCACATTCATGCCACCTTCAATAACACCATTGTCACCATCACCGATGAACAAGGCAATGCGATTGCATGGAGTTCTGCTGGTGCATTAGGGTACAAAGGGGCGAGAAAAGCCACCCCATTTGCTGCTCAGGTTGCCGGTGAAGCATGCGCCAAAGCTGCCCTTGAACAAGGGATTAAGCAAGTCGATGTTAATGTCAAGGGTCCAGGTCCTGGTCGTGAATCCGCTGTGCGGTCACTCGCTGCTGCTGGTTTACAAATCACGATGTTAACGGACACCACACCCGTTCCACATAACGGATGCCGTCCACCAAAACGCCCACGGGGCTAAGTCGACTGATCACTGGAGGATCATAAACATATGGCAAATATTGCACGTCCATTTGAAAAGCCACGCTTTACTAAGAAATTATTTGATTCAACCCATCATTATGGTCGGTTCGTTTTAGAACCATTAGAACGTGGTTTTGGATTAACCCTTGGTAACGCCCTACGTCGCGTCTTGCTCGCTTCGTTACCAGGTGCATCGGTGTACGCCATTGAAGTTGAAGGTGCTCGTCATGAGTTTTCTTCACTTGAAGGTGTCCTTGAAGATGTCACCACCATCGTGTTGAATTTAAAGAATTTAGTCTTAACCATTGATGCAGAAGGCACCGATTCAAAAACCGTTGAACTCGACGTCAAAGGCGAAAAGACAGTCACCGCAGGAGATTTAATTCTTCCAGGTGGGGTTCAAGTGATGAATCCAGACCTTGTCATTGCCCATGTCACGAGCAAAGGTTCTTTAAAAGCAAAATTTTATGTTCGTAATGGTCGCGGTTATGTCACCTCAGAAGGTAACAAGGCCAATCGTTATAT
>DBCA01000119.1:3983-4528 GCA_002292805.1 Caryophanales bacterium UBA970 | reverse complement strand
TTAGAAATTTGGACCAATGGTTCGATCACCCCACAAGCAGCCTTAACGTTTGCCACGCAAATTTTAATGGCACACTTCCAAGGGTTCTTAGAATTAGAAGAAACGACCACCGATGTCAACATCATGAAAGAACCAACCCTTGAACCAGAAGATAAGTTCTCGAATATGACCATCGTTGATTTAGATCTATCGGTCCGTTCTTACAATTGCTTGCGCCGTGCAGGCATTGAAACGGTGTATGAATTAACACAAAAGACGGAAGAAGAAATGATGAAAGTACGCAACCTCGGAAAGAAATCTTTAAAAGAAGTCAAAGAAAAACTTCTTGCTCATGGATTAAAATTCCGGGATGCAGAATAAGGAGTAACATATGCCAACCCAAGGTAGAATTAACGTACATGGTAAAGGTGGGGTTCGCTTTAAAGCCCCGTTTTCCACAAGTAAGTTTAACAATCAACTAAGAAACCTCGTCTCGACATTGATCACCGATGAAAAAGTCATCGTCACTGGTCAAATGGCCCAACCTCTTGTCAGTTTAGCGGCTC
>DBCA01000119.1:1449-3957 GCA_002292805.1 Caryophanales bacterium UBA970 | reverse complement strand
TGCTAAAAAAGGTGATTTACACCATCGTCGCTTGGCCGCCAGTGTGGTTCGTCAATACACCGTTGATGAAAAGAATGGTGTCCTTGCATTGGAAAAACTATTCTCTGAACTTGGTCCTCGTTATGCCACCCGTCAAGGTGGTTATACCCGTAAGTTAAAAATGGTTCCTCGCCTCGGCGATAATGCCAAACGCTTACTGGTGGAATTCGTCAAGTAAACAATTAAACCTTGGGCAACCAAGGTTTTTTTAACATGATTAAACATTACATCTTTGATTTAGATGGGACCCTCCTCGACACGGCCCCAGATTTGGCAAGAGCCATTCAAGACACCTTGATTGCTTTTGGTTTACCGCAAGTAACCTTGCAAGAAACCAAGACATTCATTGGTGGCGGTGCCCGTCAGTTTGTTCATGCCGCGTTAAAAGGAAAAGGCAATGATCCTTTATTTTTTGAAACATTCTTCGCTGCTTACATGATTCGTTATGAAGCGTATCAACTTGAAGTTGCTTCAATTTATCCGGGAATTAATCAAGTCCTCAAAACCATTCAACAACGCGGCCATCACGCCTATATTTTTTCTAACAAACCTCATGATTTAACCGTTAAACTTATTGATCATGTTTTTCCTAAGTTATTTACGGGGGTTCATGGTCATGTTCCAGGAACCTTACCCAAACCTGATCGAACGATGTTTGATCGATTTGCCCTTTTTCACGGCATCCACTTACCAGACAGTGTCTTCATTGGCGATGCTCCCCCTGATGTGCTCATGGGTCAAACCCTTGGTATCCCTACGATTGCGGTCACCTATGGGTATACTGATCGCGCCGTGTTGGCATCGTATCAACCAACCAAAATCGTCAATCACGCAAATGAGATTCTTGAGGCAGTGAAAAGCATCAAGTAAGTTCGTGTTTCATGGATGTCATTCAAGATAACAAAACACCTGACATTGGTCAGGTGTTTTTTTAGTTATAAATTAGGAACTCACTAGGTTATAAAGATTCTTTTTTTAATTGCTTAAGAATCGCCATTTTTTGATCATCTGGGACAAAATGTTTTTTCTTCATCACCGTGTATTGTTGATGACGAATCACTTCTAAAATGGCTCGGTAGACGAGCAATGCACCCTTTAAAGGCCAGCGCGTATCCTCAGGAAAATGGACGAGCATAGGGAGTGCTTGTTGATAATATCGTTCTGCTAAGGAAGCAAGTTCTTCCCACATGGCCATGAAGGATTCATTGACCAAGGATTGATTTAAATCGGATAAGGAATAATGATGCGCATTCATCATCGACTTGGGTAAATACACGCGGTCACGGCGATAGTCTTCACCGATATCTCGTAAAATATTGGTCAATTGAAATGCTCTTCCTAGCGCGATCGCAAAAGGTTTTAGATCCACGGTTGCTTTCGGTGCGAGAATAGGTAGCAACATCTTCCCAACACTACCGGCAACCAAATCACAGTATTGTAGTAAATGATCGATGGTTTCCATTCGAACAGGGTGAGCGTCAAACTCCTGACCTTCGATCATTTCATAATAAGCTTGATAATCATAATCCACAGGATAAAAACGAGTCGCAGTATCTTTCAGGGTCCGCCAGCGAAACCCACCGACAGGATATCCTTTAACAAAATCATCAAGTTTACTTTTGTAGGCCAATAGTTGATCAAGGTCATTTTTTTCATCGATTAAATCATCAACATAACGGCAATAGGCATAGACAGAAAAAACACCCCTTCGTCGATGTTTATCGCTAATTTTTGAGAATGCAGCATAAAAAGAAGCGGAATTCTTTTTAATAATTTGCTCAGTTAAAAAGTAATCAAGATCGAGACGAAGACTCATAACGTCCAATCCTTGATGATGGTATCAGAAACTATTTTAGCTGACTTCATCACGATGGGAATCCCTGCGCCTGGATGGGTGCTTGTTCCGGCAAAATAAAGCCCTTTGATCTTGAGGGCCTTTGCTTGGGGTCTAAAGAAATTACTTTGTAGTAAGACAGGTTTAAAACCAAAGGTAGCGGCAAATTGTAAATTAAATTGTGATTGCCAATCTTTAGGCGTCATCACGCGTTCAACCTCAATAAAGGCATCAAAATCTTCAAAGCCTGGGATCTGTTTTAGTTTAGCAACCATTTTATCGCGGTAATGTTTTGTCATGTTTTCATCCCATGAAAACGCATCTTTTTCTCGGTTTGGAACGGGAACAAGGATGTAGATGATTTCTTTACCAAAAGGGGCAACGGTTGGATCGATTTGCGAAGGAGAATAAATATAAAACGAAGGATCTTCTGGAAGGGCAGGTTCAAAAAGGTCATCAATGTTTTTCTTAAAATCTTTTGCATAACGAATTTGATGAACGGTGGTTTTAATTTTTTTGTTTAAGCCAAAGTACATGATAAAACTACTGGAAGAGTATTCCATCTTTTTGATTTTGGCGGGTGTGTACTTTCCTCGATCGTTTGCATCAAGTAATTGTTCCATCGCATAAGGAAA
>DBCA01000119.1:583-1359 GCA_002292805.1 Caryophanales bacterium UBA970 | reverse complement strand
ACATTGGCATTGAGATGAATCTTGCCACCTAATTCTAAGAACCTTTTTTCCATCGCTTTCGCCATCGCATACATCCCACCATGGATATACCAAATGCCATAAAGTAGTTCAATCATCGGAATGATGGTATAAATTGAAGGACCAACAAAAGGAGAAACCCCAATGTATAAGGTTTGGAAGGATAAGGCTTGCCTTAATTTTTCATTCTTCACAAATTTAGCAATCGATTGATAGGCAGAATTTAACGTTCTTAACCGGAAGGTATTGGTGATATTTTTCCAGTTAAAAATGTCACCTGCGGTATGAAAAGGTTGATCAATGAATCCTTGACGCGCAACATTATAACGCTTATAAATATCCGCTAGGTAAGCCAAATATCCTTGGGTGTCTTCAAACGATACTTTTTCTAAAGCAGGAATGAGTTTGGTTAAATTACTGGAAACAGAAAAGGTTGTTCCGTCTTGATAGTGAAGTTGATAAAGCGGATCCAGGAGTTGCATGGATAGATAATCATCAGGATTTGCCCCGCTATACTCAAAAATTTCTCGATAGATTTCTGGCATCATCACAATCGTTGGGCCAACATCAAAACGAAACCCTTTTTCTGAATAAGAATACATACGGCCACCGACTTGGGGATTCTTTTCATAAATGGAAACATCAAAACCTTTGGATTGTAAGCGAATCGCACTTGCTAATCCTGCAGTTCCTGCGCCAATGATTAATACTTTTTTCTTCATATTGAAGTGCTTTTCATTTTATCATAATCAAGTTTT
>DBCA01000119.1:0-530 GCA_002292805.1 Caryophanales bacterium UBA970 | reverse complement strand
AACCTTGCCTCAACGTGCTCGTCAATTAAATGAAAAAAGTCATCTCCAAGGACCGATTGTCTATTGGATGAATCGGGACATGCGTCTAGAAGATAATTGGGCGTTAATATATGCCCAAACCTTTGCCAATGACATCAAACAGCCTTGCGTGGTGATTTTTAGCTTATTTGATAGCTTCGGTAGTGCAAAAAACATTGCCGATGATCGTATGTTTAACCAGATGAAATTAGGCTTGAAGTTAGTTGATCAACAAGCCAAGTTACGTGGATTACCGTTTTACATTCTTCATGGACCTACGGTGGCAACGATTGCTCGTTTTCTTCAAGACATTCACGCGGGGATGTTGGTGACTGATTTTTCTCCTTTAAGAGACATGCGGGCATTAAGAACACAATTGGCAAGTAAGATTGCCATCAAGATGGTGGAAGTGGACGCTCACAACGTTGTGCCAATCAATGTTGCTAGTCAAAAACAAGAATGGGGTGCCTATACCCTCCGACCTAAAATTCATCGCTTACTTATGGAATTTT
>DBCA01000109.1:17441-17708 GCA_002292805.1 Caryophanales bacterium UBA970 | reverse complement strand
AGTTTTCATTGATGGTTTGGTTGTTTGCATCATCGGTTTTTGTTCCGTCGTTGATTGCCTTAATTACTTCATTGATTTCCTTGACGGCATTATTAACTTACTTAAGACCAAAATTCTGGTATTACTTACAACGCTGGTTACATATTTAATAGAAAAAACCCACCATCAAAAGTGGGTTTTTAAATGATAAAAAAAAATTTTACTTAAGCTTTTACTTTCAAAGAATCAAGGCCACGGAAAACACTTTTGTTCCCAAGTTGGTCTTCA
>DBCA01000109.1:10546-17421 GCA_002292805.1 Caryophanales bacterium UBA970 | reverse complement strand
CTGAGGAGTTGATTGTATTTTGCAACCCGATCAGTTCTTGACATTGAACCTGTCTTGATTTGACCTGCATTGGTTGCAACTGCTAAATCGGCGATGGTGGTATCTTCTGATTCACCAGAACGATGCGAGATGACCGCAGTGTATCCATTAGCAGCAGCTAATTTCATCGCTTGTAAGGTTTCAGTTAAGGTGCCAATTTGGTTAACTTTGATAAGAATTGAATTTGCAATCTTACGGTTGATACCTTCTTGTAAAATTTTGGGATTGGTGACAAACAAATCATCACCAACGATTTGAACTTTGCCACCAAGTTTTGCGGTTAAAAGTTTCCAACCATCCCAATCTTTTTCTGAAAGACCATCTTCAATGGAAACAATCGGGTACTTGGCAATCAGTGATTCATACCAGGCAATCATTTCTGCAGTGGTTTTCTTCCCTTCGCCACTCTTCTTGAGTTCATAAACCTTAGTTTCTTCATTGTAGAATTCGGAGGCAGCAACATCCATCGCTAAGAAAATATCTTTACCTGGAACGTAACCAGCTTGTTGGATTGCTTCCATGATGACATCCAATGCTTCTTGGTTGCTCTTTAAATTAGGGGCAAAACCGCCTTCATCACCAACTGCTGTAATATGTTTTTTACTCTTTAAGACTTTTTTGAGGGTATGGAAAACTTCAGCACCCCAGCGAACTGCTTCTTTTAATGAAGGTGCACCTAAAGGCATGATCATAAATTCTTGAAAATCAACCGAGCTATCAGCATGGGCACCACCGTTGATCACATTCATCATCGGCGCAGGTAATACTTTAGCTTCTGTGCCGTATAAAGTGGCAAGGTATTGATAGACGGGTAACTTCAACTCTTCACTGGCAGCCCGAGCAACTGCTAAGGAAACCGCAAGAATAGCATTAGCCCCTAAATTCGTCTTAAAATCGGTGCCATCCATCGTGAGCATGAGTTGATCGATTTCCCCTTGGTGGGTAACATCTAAACCAATGACTTTGTTGGCAATAAGCTTATTCACGTTATTGACTGCTTGGCTAACGCCCTTACCCATGTAACGCTTTGGGTCGTTATCACGTAATTCCATGGCTTCCCGTTCACCGGTAGAAGCGCCTGATGGGACAATTGCTCTCCCAAAAGAACCCTTTTCTGTGGTGACTTCAACTTCAACGGTAGGATTGCCACGGGAATCGATGACTTCACGAGCGTAAACTGACTTAATTTTGGACATAACAAAGTCCTCCTATTAAACATAGGTATTATAAAAGATTTAACAATGAAAGTGTGAAAAGATTACTGAAGATTTTGTTTCTTCTTTGATTTGCTTAAAATTAGATGATAAACCGTAAAAATTAATGACAAAATAACCAAAACAATCAACAAAGATACCCACCCTTGACTCACAACCCCAACAAATAAGAGGAGAGGAAAGCCTAAAGGAATAGCCATGGATGATCCATAGACAATGTCATTGGCAGCCGGGGTTTCAAAATAAGGGTCTTTTTCTCTTAATAAGGCAATCCCAGTGGAGGCGGTGCCGGTCATGGTGCCATAAAAGACCAAGAATGCTTCATGGGGATAGTTAGGATAGACAATTTTGGTTAAATAACCTAAATAGAAGTAAGTGATCAAACCACCACCTATCACTAAAACAAGTAACGTCACCAAGAACCCTAAATCACCAACCAAGGTGATGTCGATAGCCATAATCGAGGCAATCATCATGATGTCGAATGCTAATCCAGCAATCCGGTTGAGTAAAAAATCATTCGTGTAAATTCTTTTCATGATCTTGGATTGAATGAGTTTGCGGGTGATCACTTTATATAATAATGCTGCAAAAACAACAATAATAAAGTTAAAACCATATAAAAGTGGTATTAAATTCCTAATTAAAAAAACTACACCGCTTTGTCGCATCAATTGTTCAAGAACATAAATAAATAACCATGATAAACCATAAATAAAGAATAAAATGGCAACTTGAATGGTTAACTTATCCACGGCATCGACAAGAGGGATTTGGCCGTTGCCTTCTAAGATGGTGGATTCTTCTTTTGATTCCATCGAGGTAGCTTCTACTGTCCTTAATAAGCCCTTGTTTTTTAATTTCCGTAGATAAATGACGCCGCCTAATGACGCTGCAAGAAAACCAATTGAAGCAATAGAAAGACCAAAATCACGCCCGTAGACAAAATCTAGACGTTGAAAGATATCACCAACATTCAGAGCTTGACCAGGTCCTTGACCGAAGCCCATCGGTAATAAAAACCCAGCATAATTAGGAATGTTTACAAAGAAGAAAGTAAGAATACTTGTGACAACTAGACCAAAAATACCCTGGATTAGATAAGAATTAACGATGACCATCCCACTCTTCACGGCGAGTGGTTTTTTCCTCATTGGTCCTTGATTCATCTGATCGATACCTTTAAGTGTTAAGGCACCAAAACCTATGGCAATCGCGTGGTAGGTAAACGAACTTAATATGTCCACATTAAATAAGCTCGTCTCTTCTATCATTAGATTAGCAATAGAGATTGGGCTACCATTAAAAAGATACTTGATCAATAAGCCTAAGAAACCACCAATGACTGCCACTGGCAATAAAGAAGCTTTTAACCAAAGAACTTTTCTTCTTAATACATTGGCCAATAACAAAATGGCCATAATGATCGAAAATTGGATGATCTGACTCCAGTAAAAATCAAAGGCCCAAAAAGGTTGTGGCGAGGCGCTTAGTAAATTCATGTTTATTTTCCTCCATTAAATGAGTCTTATACCATTTGATCACGTTGAACAAAGCGTATGGGGAGTCCTTTTTGTCAAACCTTAGCAACATCATTTGACCTTGGTTAGGATAAATGAGAAGTTTCGTTCGAACTTGAATCGCTTGAGAATAGATGTCATCAAAGGAATAGTGGATTTCCTTGTCCTTGAGTAGTAATTTTACTCCTTTTTCTGAAATTTCAAAATTTGTATCTTCAAAAGCAGATCGTCTTTTATTTCCACCTTCCCAAAATGCAACCTCACATTGGCGGTGAATAGCAACCTTGTTTCCATGAACAAGCATGTATTCGTGGAAGCGCTGAAGATTCATCGCATCATGGTTGATTAAATTTTCTTTGTGACCGTTAATGGTTAAATAGCCATGTTGATCATAAGTCCCTTTAAAGTCACATTGGTCACAAAATAACTCATCATGCCTACTGTCTGTGGTGAACAACCCACGACATTGAGGGCAGGTAAAAATTAATTTATGTAATCCTTCAGCCATCCGCTTTCCTAGATAGGAAAACTGGTTGTGATCATAGGCGGAGATATTGAGTGTCTCTTTCACTAAGGTTTCTAATGATTCCGGTGCCATGGAATGAAATTGATCAGGGGTGATGGTTTTTATCTGTTTCATGGTTGAAGGCCCAAATTTTCGATGATACGACCAGCGAGGGGACGATAAATATAATCCTTGAATAGAGATAAACTTGACGGGAACATTTAAAAATTTTATTAAACGACCCATCCCTTCAGGAATTTTAGAAGGCCCACCATGAATGGATGAATTACCTTCTGGAAAAATTGCTACGTTACCACCTTCTTGTATGACTGACTTCATTCTTTTAACCACGGCCAAATCCGCTACCGATTTACTCTTTGGAATTGGATTAAAAAGTGTTCTTAAAACCCAGCTACCTTTTCCAGAGTTTAACAGTTGATCACTTGCCACAAAGTACAAAGGGGCATCAAACAACATCCCTAAGAAAATAATATCGAATTCTGCCGTGTGATTGGCAAGGATTAAATAAGGCCCGGTCTTTTTAATCTTGATTGCACGAGCCCTAAAACGGTAATAGAGTTTAAAAAAAGGTCCAACAAAAAAACGAATGATTTTGACATAAACTCCATGCTGCCAAAACGTATATTTCTTGGTTGCCATTTATTGAATATCTTTCACAAAAGCACTTCTTGTTTTATGGTGACGAGAATCAAAGTTTTTCCATAACGATTGAACGTGTTGATTGTTTTCTAATTCTGGTCCTGTTTCAGCGTGCTCAATGCCGTTTTTTATTGCATTACGGATGGCTTCGGTAAAGACAAGGGCTAAAACACCGGAATTTTTTAAGGATGGTTCAACTGCAATTAAAAGCATATCCAAAACTTTACTATGCTTTAATTGCTTGAAAAAATTAATAAATCCAAAGGGAAACAAATGTCCCTTTGAACGTTTTAAAGCATCAACGGGTGAAGGAATCATCAATCCAAATGCGACCAAAGTATCATTCGCATCACAGATCAGTTGAATATAATCTAGATTGACCAACGGAATATATTGTTTCACCAACATATCCATCAAATCTTCTTTGACAGGAACATATCCATAAAGATGATCATACGTCTTATTCATCAGTTGAAAGATTTGTTTGATATATGGGGCTAAATATCGATACTTTTTGGACTTAATACGAACCACGTGTAGATGATTTCTTTCCATGACCCGTTGGGAAATTTTATCTAAAATAGGGGGTATCGCTTTAGGAACTTTAATTTGGTATTCCTTCCAAGTGGCGTCGATTTGAAAACCATACCGTTGAAAATGGTCAACATAATAGGGGGCAGTATAAAAAGTAACAAACATATTTTTCTCTTCAAAACCAAAGGTAAGTAAGCCTTCTTTGTCTTGATCTGAATATCCTAATGGCCCTGCCATTTGGGTCATGCCATGCTCTTTACCATATTGACTAACTGCTCCAATCAAGGCGTCAAAGACCTCTTGGTTATCAATAAAATCAATTCGGTTAAAACGAACTCGTTTTTCATGATACTTCTCATTTGAAAACCGATTAATGATGGCAGCAACTCGACCAACAATCTTGCCATCTTTTTTAGCTAGAAATAACTTAAAATCACAATAAGAACTCGCTGGATTCTTTTTTGGATTAAGATTACTTAATTCATCCTCAAAGATATAAGGGGTAAAAAAAGGATTCCCTTCATATAAATTGGATGGAAAATCAATAAATTTTCTAAGTTCGTTTCGAGTCTTAACAGTTTCTATAATCACCATAATCGTTGTTATCTGTAATTTTATAACTTTTTCGCCTATTCTCAAAATAAAAAAACCCATAAATGAATATGGGTTATGGCGGAGTAGGAGGGATTTGAACCCTCGCACCGGATTACTCCGATCTAACGGTTTAGCAAACCGTCCCCTTCAGCCTCTTGGGTACTACTCCAACGCTAAAACATAGTAGCATAGGTTTTGACGACGATTCAAGGTTAATTAATAGGCTCGCGCAAAATAAACGATTCGTTTGGCTGGTTTGCCGGTGATGGCACATCTTGCTTGTAATCCAACTTGATCAAAGGGAATAACCCGCGCGGTTGCCTGAGCTTTTTCTTTGACGATGCGTTCAACGTCTTCACTATCATCAACGGAAGCTTTGGCGTATCCACCAAATTGATTCAGCGTTTCTATCAACTGATCAAGGGATGATACTTCTCGAATATTCATCGATAAATGTTCTTTGGCCTTTAATAACATTTCTTGTTGGATGGTTACCATTAATCCTTTTGCTTCAGATACTAAATCAGCAAACTTAATAATTTTTTTAACTTTATCATTACGCTTCACAATCACAATTTGTTGTTGTTCTAAGTCTCTAGGGCCTATTTCAACACGTAATGGAATGCCCTTCATTTCCGCTTCTGCAAATTTCCAACCAGGTGAATTGTCCGTTGCGTCCATGGTTGCTCTTATTCCTGAAGCTTTTAAGGTGTCTAGAAGTGCTTTTGCAGCCGTCAGTACGCCTGGTTTTTGTTGCATGATAGGGACAATGATTACCTGAATTGGAGCAACTTGAGGTGGTAAAACAAGACCATTATCATCGCCATGAACCATAATCAAACTACCAATTAAGCGAGTTGAAACTCCCCAAGACGTTTGATGAACAGGTTGTAAGGTGTTTAGCCGGTCTTGAAATTGAATGCCGAAAGCTTTGGCAAATCCAGTGCCGAAATAATGACTTGTTCCAGATTGTAACGATTTACCATCATGCATCAAAGCTTCTATAGCGTAGGTTTCCATTGCCCCTGCAAACTTTTCTTTCTCAGTTTTCTTACCCGTTAAGAAGGGAATCGCTAATAATTGTTCACCCATGTCTTGATAAATTTTTAGCATTTGTAAGGTTTCAAACCGTGCTTCTTGTTCTGTTTCATGGACTGTATGACCTTCTTGCCATAAAAATTCAGCACCACGTAAAAATGGTCTTGTGGTTTTTTCCCATCTCACCACCGAGCACCATTGGTTATATTTTTTGGGTAAATCACGATAAGAATTGACGATTTTCGCATAGTGTTCACAGAATAAAACTTCTGAGGTGGGTCGAATGATGAGCGGGTCGTCGAGTTTTTCTTTTCCTCCAAGCGTAGCAACTAAGGTTTCAGGGGCGAATCCTTCTACGTGTTCTTTTTCTTTATTAAAAAGACTTTGAGGAATCACCATAGGCATGTAAACATTCTCATGACCTGTTTCTTTAAATTCTAAATCAAGATACTTTTGAATTTGTTCCCAAATTGCATACCCATATGGACGATAGATAATAAATCCTTTGGTGGATGAATAATCCATTAATTCAGCTTTTTTGCAAACATCGGTGTACCATTGCGCGAAGTCTTGTGTACGTGATGTGATGGCCTCGTTTTTAATTTGTTTTTCCATGATACTGCTCCTGTTTGTTAATAAGATTCTTGATTTTGCTGACTTGCCTTTTTGTTAACTGATCAGCTTTGGTTTGAAAACCCATGATCCAATCAGCACCTAGAATTTTAACATGCTTTAATGGTAACAATTCTAGACTTGCCTCTGAGAGCATAT
>DBCA01000109.1:0-10529 GCA_002292805.1 Caryophanales bacterium UBA970 | reverse complement strand
GACAAAAGGCTTTTCAAATCGACTGTAGTTTTGAAAGATTGATTTAAGTTGAATGGATGTCTTTTGATTGTTTTCAATATTAATCATTCGTTTATAGTCGATGACCAAGTAGTCAAAAAACTGATAAATAGGATCTTCCATATTGGGGGTCATATTATCAATGGTAATTGCAAAATGAACTCCCATTCTTTTTAATGGGTCGGCCCATGTTTTAAGGGATATTTCTGTTGTGGCAATTTCATTGATTTCACTTTCATCAAGTAAAGCGACCAACTGGGAAGCTGAGGTAAGATTCTTTATTTCAGGTAGTAACTCTTGTAATTTCATGGTTAAAGAAAAAGGTGTGAGTAAAATACCTTGTTGGAGAGTCAATGATTGTTGAATGAGTGAGAGATATCGACGATAGAACTCTTTCGTATATTCCATTATGATGGGCACTTCTTTCAGTAATTCAAATGTATTTAAAGTAGAGGGCGTTTGGGGTTGAATGACAATTTGTTGCCCAACGACGTCAATATCGGGTTGATTAACAAGAGGGCGGTAAAGAAAGTTAAATTTGAGTTGGCGATAAAAATCATCAGCAAATAGCGTCTCATTTTTTTCTAACGTTTGAGCGACAGGTTGATGTTTTTCATAAGCTAATACGTTAAGTTTTTTCTTCATCATAAGTTGATTAAGTTCCTTACTTTTACGACGTAAAGTTCCTAAATCATTAGGGAAATGTTTGTGTTCAATAATGGCTAAATTAAATTTAATTAATGATTCTAATGCATTTACCTCTACATATTGAGAAATCACGCGATACAAACTTTGAGCAATTTGCATATACTCATGAGATTCAAGAGACTTTGTTGCCAAGACTAAAATATCGTTTGCAGTATCAATTAACAGTAATTGAGATGACAAATAAGGAATAAGTTTTTCTTTACATTGAGACAAATAAAAATACTTAAATTGCTCATCTAATCCAGCACGCGGAAACATCATAAAAATGGAAATAAAAGCTCCTTGTTTAACTGGTAATTTTTTAACAATATCAAATGCTTGCTGTGAACTAATCACAAGTTGTTTTGTCGCTAATTTTTTAGGATTTGGTTTTAAATATTTCAAACCATATTGATGAAAATGAATTGTTTGCTTAGCTTCATCTATTTTGATAATTTCAAAAATTAATTGCCTGTGGCTATCTTGTTTTTTCTTCATGGACTTCGTGGTCAGGATCCAAGGCGTATCAAGTTTTGACTGGAGTAATTTTTCCCACCATTGATATATTTTTTCTGCATCAGAGGGTTGAAACTTCTTTAAAAATTGGCTTACAGGAATTAACTTATCATGTCCAGGATATTTGGGGTTAAATTCATAGACTACATCGAGTTTAAGATTGATTCGATAAACCAAGTAATGATGAATGCGTTGTTTGATTGCCACTTGGTGATTTCTTTGCTGGGCAAGAAAGGTGAAATACGTAATTAAAATGATCAAGAAAATAACCATTAATACAATACCGATGATAAAAATCAATAATGGATTTTCAAGAGTCGTGAACCAAGGAAATTCAAACCATTGCATCTTTAAAATTATACCTTTTAGAATCATCACTAACAATATCAATATATGCATACTAATCGACGATGAAATCGAAAGTTAATTCGTGTATAATTGCTCACAAGGAGAAATACCCAAGTGGCTGAAGGGGTCAGTTTCGAAAACTGATAGGAGGCGCAAGTCTCGCGGGGGTTCAAATCCCTCTTTCTCCGCCAAGAAAAAAATATGAAAAAAATCAAAAAAAGACAAATCTTCCTAAGTATTCTTATTGTTTATGGTTTAATCGCACTTTTTCCTAGACCACAAAATTTTCAGGGTTCAAATCCACTTCGGGTTGAGAAAGGTGATTTACCTCTCATCATTGCTCACGGTGGTGGTAATTTAGAGTTTCCTGATAACACTTTGGAAGCCTATTATCATGCTTTTAGCATTGATGAAAATGTCATGTTAGAAACTGATGTTAACCTTACTCAAGATGGGGTCGTTATTCTTTCTCACGACCGTAGTTTAGATCAAAAGACTAACCTCATTAATGCTGATGTTATCAATACGAATTATTCCGACCTTGTTGCCAATGAAGTGGACTTTGGTTATCAAAACAATATCTCTGGAGCGAATGGTTACAATACAAGCGGCGAAATCTTTAAGTATAAAAACTATGCCAATCAAGAGGTGACTCCGGAAGATGTGACTTATCCACAAGGGATTAGCCCACGACATCCAACCAAGTTTTTAGTCACTACGTTAGAGGAGTTAATTACTCTTTTTCCCAATAATTTAATCAACGTCGAGATCAAACAAACTGGAGAAGTTGGTTTGTTAGCATTAGACAAAGTGATTGAAATTATGGATGATTTAAATACAACTCATCAAACATACCAGCGAATTGTGCTTGCGACTTTTCACGAAGAAGTATTTCAATCCATGGAATCCTTACAAAAAACTTCACACCCGCAACTCATGTTCTCACCAGAATTTAATGGGGTACTTAGTTTTTTCGTTTTACAAACAACACTTATGAGCGTTTTTTATCGTCAACCTATTGCCGTTTTTCAACTTCCAACAGAGCAACTTGGTCTTTCTTTGACCACCAATCTATTGATCAATACAGCCCATTTGCACAACATTGCTGTCCACTACTGGACAATCAATGACGAAGAAACCATGCGAAGTCTTATTGAAAAAGGAGTTGATGGGATTATGACCGATCGACCCACCTTGCTATCTAACGTTCTTTCGGAATACCGATAATTACTTGATTGGTTTGATGAAAAACTTCCCATAGACTTGATGGGATGGCGATTCATCGATAAAGGATTCTGGATCAACCGTTCGAATATGTTTAACCACGCTTGGCACTTCTCTACTAGATACAACCATGTAAACAATATATTTTACTGAATTGGTGTAGCCGCCTTTTGCTTGAACCACGGTGCACCCATGGAAGAACTTTTCCATCAAAATTTTAGGTAAATCCGTTCTTGATGTGACAATTTGTAATTGGGTTTTCTTATTTCTATTATTAATCGCATCAACCACTTGAGAAGTTGTAAATGAATAGATAACTGAGAAAATAACCGCATTCAATGCACCAGTCATGGACTCAGTATTTAATAAATAAAGAATGGTAAATAAAAAGTAAATCACAACATTAATAGCAAAGGCATATTTGCCTACCGATGTAGATTTGACGTTAGCAAAATATACGGTAATCACATCCATGCCGCCACTAGAAATATCCATTAGATATGCTAAAGAGCTAGCAAAACCTTGAATGAATCCTGCAATGATTGCTCTTGACAATAAATCTTCAGAAATGGTGACTAATTGTGTCCATTCAAAAGGGATGACTTCAATAAAAAATGACGTTGTAATAACATTAATAAAAGAAAAAATAGCAAATCGTTTACCGATCTTAGTGTAGGCGAGTATAAAAATTGGGATATTGAAAATTAAATAAAAGATTGCTTGTAAAGTTCGGTTTTCTATTTGATTTAGTAAATTTAAGACATCGAATAAGCGATTAGTAATTTGGGAAATACCGGAGACACCACCCGTAATTAATGGGGTTGGAACAGGATCACCACCTGGAACAATAAACGAACGAAAGACATATGCAGCAAGGAATGATGAAAGAGCAGAGACGAAAAAGATTGCAATATTTTCTAAAATGTTTTTCAAATGAGGTTTGTTTGAGAGCCAAAATTGGAATTGTGTATAGTAATGATGCATTGGGATTATCCACCTTTAAATCGATAGAATTATACCTTATTTCAAACCTTTTAGATGAAGGGAGTAATTTTTATTGAAGAAGTCATTAGTCTTTGGTAAACTTAACGTGCTATACGAGATTAGCTGGAGGTTTTCAAATGAAACCAATTGGATTGTTTTTCGGAAAAATATTTGGTGGTCTATGGAATTGGATTAAAGAAACAGCATGGGTACAACCTTTGTTGATTGTTGGTTCCATTTTCGCAATCATCTTTTCTATCCCTACCATCACTGAATGGGTTAATGGCATTGCTGAAAGCTTCAATAGCCCTGAAAGTTACTACCGTAGCTTTGAAAAGAAACTTGAAGGTGAAGAAGATTCTGATGCACAAAAATTAATCGACGCAATGATGGATAACTCTGATGAATTTGGAGAAAAGTTCATGGTTGCTTTTGTCCAAGTCAATTGTCAGTTTTGCAAAGATGCCCAACCAGCACTTAAAGAATTGGTCGAAAACACCTCCCGTTATTATGGTACTCAAGAAAGTGACAGCATCATTGAAGTCACCAAAGAACAATTTGGAACCTTTAAGTTTTATACCATCTTCACCGATGAAAGCTACGATTTCCCAGAAGACACTACCACCACACCATTTGAAAGATTTTTACAAAGAAACACTGATTTCTTAGAAAGAACTGCAGATGTTGCTCGAAATTCACCTTACAAAGTAAACAATCAACTAACCGATGTTCAAATTGATACATTAGAAAGTGCAGAATCAAACTCCATTCCAACCCCAACCGTGATCATGTATGATTTAACTACAAACAGTCCAGAAGAAGGTATTTCAGAATTACTTATTTCTGTACCAGGCGCAAATTTTTACGATAAAGCTGTGACACTATCTGATGCTTGGATGCACCGTAACTTATTTGAACTAAGATAATCTATAAATTTTTAATAACAGCAAACGCTTCCTCACTGGAAGCGTTTTTTTGTATAATGAACCTATCATGAATGATCAACTTATATGGTACGCCGTTAACGATAGTCGCTTGCTTGCTGGAACAACCAAACGCCATGGCGGAACCTCTCTTCCACCTTTTGATTCTTTAAATATGGCCTATCATACAGGGGATGATGTAGAATCCGTTCGCAAAAATAGGCAAAATTTCTCAAGACATATTCAAGTTGACCTAAATAAAATGATTTTGACGAATCAATCTCATTCAACTGTTCTAAAAAAAGTCACGTCAAAGGATGCAGGAAAAGGTAGCAAGTCTTATGAAGAAGGTGTGGTTGCAGATGCTTTATACACTACCCAATCTAATTTATTGCTTGGCGTTTTTCATGCCGATTGTGTTCCAGTATTTATATACCATCCAAGCCTACCCTTGATTGCAATTATTCATGCGGGAACCATTGGAAGTTTAAAAGGCATTACTAAAATTTCGATTGATCAATTGGTCAAAGAAACCAACATTCAGCCAGCTCAATTGATTGCCCACCTTGGACCATCCATCGATTTTGCCCATCATCCGATTACAGAACATCGAAAAGCTGAACTCTTGAAAGCAGATCCAAATCATGGAGCAATCATCAAAACAATAGGTGGGACTTCTTATCTAGATATTCCGCTCTTAAATTATATGCAGCTTGTGGATGCAGGATTGAAACCTAATCACATCCATGTTAGTAATCTCGATACATTTTCAAATCCAACGGATTACTTCTCATTTGATCGCGATCAAAAAACAGGCAGACACGTGTCATTTATTTACTTAAAGTAATATTACTTTTTCTTAAGAAGTGGTAAAACAACCTTAGGATCAAGAGCCGATATATCAACATCACTTTGATGCAGTTGTTTAATTAATGTAGAAGAAATCATTTCATGATTATTCTTTGCCATAAAGAACACCATTTCAATGTTTGAATTGATGATTTGATTGCCAGCGTAAATTTCATGTTCATATTCAAAATCAGGAACTGCTCTTAGTCCACGAACTAATGCAATAGCCCCTTTGGATTCAGCGTATCGAACGGTTAAACCATTGGTATGATCAACGGTAACTTTTCCAGAAGGAAATGTATTGGCTACTGCTCGAAGCATGGCAAGACGATCATTGACTGCGTAGCTCGATTGTTTATTAGGATTGACAGCCAACAAGAGGATGACATGATCAAAAATGGTTAATGCTCTTTGTAAGATATCAACATGACCATTGGTAATTGGATCAAAGCTTCCTGGATAAATTGCAATTTTCATATTTGTTTCCATCCAATTTGAATATGAGTTCTACCATAATTATATGCTTTCACCATGAAAATGTCTTTTGGAAACAAAGCCGTTTCCTTTTCTTGTTCAGTAATAATAACACCCTTACTATTCAATAGTCCCTTATCAATGATCGATACAATGATTTGGTGTAAACGTTCATCGGTATAAGGTGGATCTAAAAATATCATGTCAAAGGATTGCTTATTCTTCTTAAGAAAATCTAAACAAACCATCGCTTCCAAATCCAAAAGCGTTGCATCTTTTATCCCTAATGTATCAAGATTTTTCTTGATGGTACTTTGGGCCATCGGATGTTGATCATTTAAAACTATTTTTGATGCACCACGGGAATATGCCTCAATGGCATAGGCTCCAGATCCTGAAAATAAATCTAACACAACTGCACCATTTATTTTTTGATTGATTGAAGAAAACACACCTTCTCTGACGCGATCTTTGGTGGCTCGGGTGATGGTAAAAGGCGGTTGTTCAAGTTTTCTAGAACGAAACTGACCAGCGATAACTCTTAACATTAATCACAACCTGGAGGGTGAGACTTAAAGGTGGCAAAAACTTCTTGTTGAATTTTTGAATAAAGTTCTCTAACTTGTCCATAAGCTTTTAAATAATCTCTGACAAGCGGATGACTGTCCACTTGAATCTTCACTTGGTGTAGTTCTGCTCTCGCTCTTAACAATTGCGGACTATCATCGCCAAAACTTTCCCACATCGATTGATAGTTGATTTGAGCTCGTTGATAAGTCTCTGTAAGCAAAAGTAATGTTTGATTCTGATTTAATGCTTGGTCTAGTTGGTTTAGTAACAAAACACGTTCATCGGACTCAAGATAATCCTTAAGGTTTTGGGCGAGGGTGATAATCTCTGCATAACTCATAGGGATACTTTACCACAATCAATCGTCTAGACGAACCGTTTAAAACTATGATAAAGTGAAAAACATGAAGCGCCTTCAAGTTGTCCAAGATCCAAACCCTACTTTAAGAAAAAGGGCGATGGCAGTTGCCATTCCTTTATCCAATGAAGATGAAAGTATTTTGCTATCTTTATTAAAATATGTTCATTTATCCCAAGATAAACCTTATGCAGAAAAACATAAGATACGTGAAGGAATAGGTCTTGCTGCTCCGCAAATTGGCATTAGCAAAAGGATGACTGCAATTAGTTACATAAGGGAAGAAAAAAAGGTAGAATACGCATTGGCTAATCCTATCATTGTCAAACAATCGGTAAAACAAATAGCACTGCAATCAGGTGAAGGTTGTTTATCAGTGGATAAAGAATTTCCTGGTTACGTTTATCGTGCAAATAAGATTACCGTCAAAGCTTACGATCTATTGCAAAAAAAAGAAATTTTAATAGACGCTGAAGGCTTTGATGCCATCGTTCTACAACATGAAATCGACCACTTGAATGGGGTTCTCTTCTACGACCACTTAGACAAGCGTGATCCGTTTAAAGAAAAGCAAAATGCAGAGTTACTTTAATTTCTTTACTTATTGACAGCGTTTATATACAATTAAGTTAATTAAGACGATGCATATAATCATGTATTTAATTAAAGGAGTCTTTTATGGCGTTTAATCCTGGTCAAAGTGGTGTTTCCGTTTTTGCGCTTGGTGGTTTAGGTGAAGTAGGTAAAAACACTTATTGTGTTGAATCCGAAAAAACATTGATTGTGATTGATGCTGGTGTTCGTTTTCCTGAAGAGGATTTACCTGGTGTGGATTATGTCATTCCTGACTACACCCATTTAAAAACAAACCAACGAAAATTTCGCGCTCTGATCATCACCCATGGTCATGAAGATCACATTGGTGGGATTCCTTTTTTAGTTCAGCATGTGCTCGTTCCTGTTATTTATGCACCTAGACTGGCTGCGGCTTTTATTCGCCACAAACTCCAAGATCAAAGAATCAAAGAACCTGTAAAAATTGTTGAGTATGACGAAGATACTGTGATTAACATCAACGAATTTAAGATTTCATTCTTTAGCATGACTCACTCCATTCCAGATTGCTTTGGTATATGCGTGGATACACCTGAAGGTCGAGTGGTCACCACCGGTGATTTTAAAATTGACTTAACCCCCGTTGGTGCTGAAATTAACCTTGGCAAGATTGCCCGCTTAGGAACTGAAGGTGTGGATTTGTTGCTTTCGGATTCAACCAATGCGGAAATTGAAGGATACACGCCATCTGAACGTAGTGTTATTTCTGCCATCAATGATATTTTTGAAAATGCTCCAGGACGTTTGATTGTTTCTACTTTCTCAAGTAATATTTCTCGAATTCAACAAATTGTTGAAGCGGCGGTATCTCATAAAAAGAAACTCGTCATCATCGGGCGATCCATGGAAAATGCTGTCAGCATGTCTAGACAGTTAGGTTACATCAAAATTCCGGATTCTTCAATTGTAGCATCGGAAGATATTCGCAGCTTACGTTTAGAAGAAACTGTCATCATTTGTACTGGTTCTCAAGGAGAACCGATGGCGGCGCTATCACGTATTGCAAAAGGTGATCATCGTCAAGTGAAGGTGGTACCAGGTGATACCGTTGTCTTTTCTTCTAGCCCAATTCCTGGAAATGGCTTAAGCATTAATCGAGTGGTGAATCAATTAACTCGTGCCGGTGCAAATGTCTTAACAAATTCTATTTTATTTAATGTCCATTCTTCCGGTCACCCTGCTCGTCAAGAATTACGCTTAATGCTTAAACTCTTTAAACCAAATTTCTTTATGCCAATGCATGGAGAATATCGGATGTTAAAGTTACATACAGAAATTGCTGAAACCCTTGGCATCCCAAAACAAAACTCATTTATTTGCCGAAATGGTGACACACTTGTTTTAAAAAATAGACAAGTGACCCGTGGACCTTCAGTCCCTGCGGAAGCCGTCTATATTGATGGAAAAGATATCAATGGATTATCCACCGCTGTGATTCGCGACCGTAAGATATTGGCAGACGATGGCGTTGTCTCTGTTTCTGTTGTCATTGATGCTAAAAATAATCAATTGTTACTCAAACCCACGATTACTGCACTAGGTTTTGTCTTTCAATCTTCTAATGACATGCTTAAGAACGCAGAAAGCAAACTTGAAGAACGTTTATCATTAATGATGAAAAGCCGAATTTCGTTTTCCGAACTCAAAAATACCATCAAAGAAGTCGTTGGAAAATACTTATTTATCAAGACTCAACGCAATCCCATGATCATCCCTGTGATCATGAATCGCGGTTAATTCACATTTTTAACAAAGGTTTTTTTTAAGGTATCAAAGTATGCGGTTTGTTTTTGGTGATAAAGTTTAAACGTCTTTTGACTTAAACGGACGGTCACTTCGTTAATACTTTCATCTACATTGGCTAGTAAGTAATCATAACCAAAAATGGCTTTTTTGAAATCACCTTTGAAGCTGATCATTCGTTTTGCATCCAAAACCAAAGAACTTCCTAAGGACCGATACGCATTGTTTTGAATGGTGGCCATTTCTGTAAGTTGCAACGTTGGATTGGTCACGTCAACCAAAGCCCCACCTAAACTTTTATTGTATGCACTACTGCCTAGGGTCGAAGCAACAATCAATCCAGTCCCTCGAAAAGTTTGTAATGCTTGATTGTCAATAAATACATCGGTTACAAACGTATGAAAAGGATTCTCAACTCGAACTTCATTGACTGCATAAAATGAATGTTTTTGGTTACCGATGAGTGTCAATTCCACCAAAGCATACTCTTCACTCGTTCGTTTCATGGTTGGAATGGCTTTGATAAGGTCATTGATCTGGGTATCATGAAATTCACAAAAAAAACCTAAGGTTCCCGTATGAATGCCTACGAAAATCATCGAATCAAGCAAATGAAGATAGGTTTGAATCGATCTTAAAAAAGTTCCATCTCCACCAACAAAAATTAACAATTCGGGCTTTTCAGTATTCAAAACATGACCAGCTGAATTTAGCTTAGTTTCAAGTTTAGTTTTGATCGATCGTGATTGTTGATCATCACGTGTCATGAATGCATATTTCATAAAGATTTGGTATATTGCTGTAAATTATTTTATCATATTCATTGAAAGACCTACGAAGAGGAAACCTATATGTCAACCAACATTGAAATTGAGGCTAAAATTCTTGTTAATGAAAAAGAATTTAACTTACTTAAATCGCTTTTAAAAATTGAGGAAAAATTAAAAGTTGTTCAAACCAACTACTATATTGATGATCCGATGGGTTCATTGAGAAAATATGGTTTTGCTTTAAGAATTCGTGAATTAAACCAAACCTTTACGCTTACTTTAAAATCACCCATGGCAGAGGGAACCTTGGAAAAAAATCAAACCCTGACCGAACAAGCTTATTTAGTCTATAAAACAAAAAAAGTTTTCCCACTTGGTTTAATTAAAAACTTTTTAGAAATGTTTGGTTTTGATACAACAAAGCTTCAAATTATTACTCAGTTGACGACT
>DBCA01000016.1 GCA_002292805.1 Caryophanales bacterium UBA970 | reverse complement strand
AAAAGAGAGGACCATCATGACCCATTACATGTTCGATGGCTACGGCGTCAAAGCAAAGATTCCTATGGGTGATACCTCGTTTATCAACCAAACCATCAATTTAGTTCTTTTTGACCTCGGGCTTAAACCGATTTCTCCAGCTTACTTGTTGCCTTATGATTATGGCCTTATTCCTTTAGATGAAGGGTTATCTAGTTATCTTTTTCTTGAAGGCGGTCATTTTACCATTCACACCTTTCCTTTAAGAGGATGTTTTTTTGTTGATTTATACACCCCACAAACCATTGATCAAAAACGTTTTGAAAAGGTGTTGAATACGTATTGGCCAAGCGACGCAAAGAAGAGTCGATCCTTTAGTGCAAATCGTTTAGGAAAAAATCAGTCGGAAACCTTTGACCCTAAGGCAGTCTTCGGCCCGCATGTGATGGCTACTTTATCATTACAAAATACATTTACCTTGTCTGAAACCAATGCATTTCTAGAAGGTCTAATTCAAAAAATTGGGATGACTCCCATCACCCGAGCTTATGGTCTTTATGATCGATATGATCAACCTAAGTTCTTATCAAGCATTGTCATGATTGCTGAGTCCCACTTATCCATCCACATTAATTTAAAGACCAACCACATGTTCTTTGACATTTTTTCCTGCAAAATGTTTGATTATTCAAGCATCCAAAATCTCTTAACACAATTTGGCAGTCTAGATAGTTGGCACGTGGTTCCGCGAGGAGAGAAGCATGATCCACGTTCATCAAAAAGACAAAGTAAAACTTCTATTCCCAAGAAAACGAAACAAGCATTAAATTGGTGGAAGTATTCGAAGTGAAAAAACTTAGCATTGGCGTCCTTACTTCTGGAGGCGATTCCCCAGGGATGAATGCTGCTATTCGTGCGATTGTTCGTGCCGGCATCAGTTATGGGCATGATGTTTATGCTATCTATAACGGTTATCGTGGCCTTGTTGCTGGACAAATTGAGAAAGTTGATCGCTCTTTTGTTTCGCAAATTATTAACAAAGGGGGCACGATTTTACGCTCGGCTCGCTTACCAGAATTTGTAGATATTAATATCCGTGAGTCAGGTGTGAAACAATTGAAAAAATTTGGCATCAATGCCCTTGTGGTCATTGGTGGGGATGGCACCTATCGTGGCGCAAAAGATTTATCTTCCATGGGCATCAATTGTATTGGTTTACCAGGCACGATTGATAACGATATTGCCAGTACCGATTACACGATTGGTTTTGATACGTGCTTAAACACGATTGTCAGTGCCGTGGATAAATTAAGAGACACGACCTTCTCTCATCAACGCTGCTCGATTATTGAAGTCATGGGAAACCGGGCTGGAGATTTAGCTATTTATGCAGGATTAGCATGTGGGGCAGAATTAACCATATCGGGTGATAATTTTATGGCACTACCAGACATGATTGAACGTTTGAAGTTCCAAAAGGCAACGAGCAAAAATCATGCGATGGTGATTGTCTCTGAAAAATTGTTTGATCTGAATGAATTGGCACGCTTTATTCATCAAGAAACTGGATTCGAAGTCAGAACGGAAGTCTTAGGAAGAATTCAACGTGGTGGTTCACCTTCTGCGTTTGATCGAATCCTTGCCTCACGAATGGGCGAATACGCCGTACAATGTTTAAATGAAGGGAAATCAAGTCGCTGTATCGGGGTCAAAGGGCAACAACTCGTTGACATCGATATTCATGAAGCACTCGCGATGCAAAGAGAAAAGCATACAAGTGTGGTTCAAGTGATTGATCGGTTGAAATAATATGTATAACTATGACAAAAAAACAAAAATTGTAGCCACCATTGGACCTGCTTCTGAAACGTTTGAAAAACTACAAGAGCTCGTCGATGCAGGCATGAATGTCATGCGGGTTAACTTTTCCCATGGCGATTATCCTACTCACTTAAAAAAGATTGAATTAGCTCGAAGATTAGAAAAAGAAAAAGGAATTTTTATTCCTGTGATGTTAGATTCTCGTGGACCAGAGATTCGGGTTGGCATGTTTGTAGGTGATGCTGCCTTAATCAAGCAAGACAGCATGATTCGAGTTAGCATGAAGCCTTTATTAGGCAATGCTGAAATCTTTTCCGTGTCATATGAAGGTTTATATGATGATGTCAAAGTTGGTGATCAACTACGCATTGACGATGGTAATCTTGCATTATTAATTGTCGAAAAAGATCGCACGACAAAACAGCTTGTTTGCAAGGCAATGAACACCCATACGATTAAAAATCGAAAAGGAATGAATGCTCCTTTTGCCCGTCTATCAATGCCTTTTATTTCTGCTCAAGACGAAGCTGATTTTAAGTTTGGTTGTGAGCACGATGTTAATTACATCGCCGCAAGTTTTACCAGAAGGAAACAAGATATTTTAGACATCCGTGCGATTGTTGAAAAATATGGTAAACCGAACATTCAAATCATTGCAAAAATCGAAAACCCTGAAGGGGTCAGTAACCTTGAAGAAATTTTAGAGGCTGCCGATGGCATCATGGTGGCCCGTGGCGACTTAGGGGTTGAAATTGCTGCGGAACAAGTTCCGATTGTACAAAAAAGAATTGTGTCTTTATGCCGTAAAGTTGGCAAACCGGTCATCACTGCCACGCAGATGTTAGATAGCATGGTCAACATGCCTAGACCAACACGCGCGGAAGTGTCCGATGTTGCAAACGCTATTTTAGAAAGCACCGATGCCGTCATGCTTTCAGCAGAAACTGCCAGTGGAAAATATCCGCTGGAATCTGTGCAAATGCAAGCGAAGATTGCCCAAACCATGGAACGTGAATTGGATTATCTTAAAATGTCTAATCAAGCCTATGATAGTAGTAAAAAAATCAATTCAGATGCGATTGCAAACTCCGTTGCCAATACTGCACTCTTAATTAATGCTCAAGCCATTGTCACCTTCACAGAAACCGGTGGGGCCGCTCGACGGATTGCAAAAGCAAGACCCTTATGTCCAATATTTGCCATTAGTGATCGCCGAGAAACCGTTCTTTCCTTAGGTTTGGTCTGGGGTGTTTATGGATTTCACGCCAAAGCTTTACCTCAATTTATTGAAGACATGGAAGCGTTTGCGATTTTAAAGGCAAGACAAATAGGACTAAAACCTGGAGCAAATATTCTTCTAACAGGCGGGGTTCCAACCGGGGTCGGTTCCACCAACTTTATGAAAATTCTCACCTTGAAAGACATCAAAGAAGAACAATTATGAACCTGGTGATTGCTCTTGATATTGGCGGAACAAACTTACGCGGCGCGGTCATTAATGATCAGTACAAATTTCTTGAAGTTAAAGTTTTACCCACACCTTTAAACGATGTAAACAAATTCCTAAAAGAAGTTAAAAACATCATTGATCAATTGCTTATTAAGCATCCTCAAGTGAAAGCGATTGCATGTGGTGTTCCTGGACGTGTTGATACCTTGGGAGGCATTGATATCTTGCCAAACATTGGCATTCGCCACGTTCCTTTAAAATCATTTTTAGAAACAACCTATCGATTACCGGTTGTCATTAAAAATGATGCTGTTATGGCAGCAATTGCCGAAGGAAATTTAGGGTTTGGTAAAGCTTTAAACTCCAGTTATTTCATCACCATTTCAACAGGGATTGGTGCAGCATTTATTGCCAATCATCAATTAAAACATAGCTCCGAAGAAGCTGGTCATATGCTTGTGCCTTTTGCGGGTGGCTTTGAAGAACTTGAAAAAGTGGCGAGCGGGCAAGGGATTGTCAACTTAGCTAAACACCATGGGGTGAATGTAACTGATGCAAAAACTTTTTTTCTTAAATTAAGTCAACAAGATTTTTCCATCCAACCTATCTTTCAACAATGGTTAGGTTACCTAACTCAATTCCTTAAATGGGTTGATCGATATTATGCTCCGGAAGCATTTATCTTAACCGGTGGCGTCTTAAAATCAAAAGCCTTTTTCTGGGATGCTTTACAAGCTGCGGTTCCGCATATCCCCTTAGCGATGGCAACTTTTGGCCAGGATGCTGGGTTAATGGGCGCTGCGAATCTTGCCTTTTCCCTTATCTAATTGCACTTCTTTTGATTCGTTATATAATAAAAATAGCGTTGACGAAGCTTGGATGATTGCTGTTGCGTATAGAAAGTTAAGTTGCTGTGATGAAAACTTAACCGCTACAAAACATCCTGACCACTTCTGAGCCATTGAGCAAACTCAATCGTGACCTCGCGTTAAGGGGCCGAAGCGTACATGCAATGCATGTAAATTAAGGTGGTACCACGCGAATAGCGTCCTTATTGATGGACGTTTTTTTATTTAAAAGGAGTAAAAATATGATGATTATCTTACCAGACGGCAAAACGATGACGGTCAATCCGGGGACCACTGGTTTTGATGTTGCCAGTTCTATTTCTCCGTCTTTAGCAAAAAGAGTGCTTGCCTATATGCTTGATGATCAACTTTTTGATTTATACTGGCCAATCCCAAAAGATGGAAAATTTAAACTCATCACTGACAAAGATCCTGAAGCACTCACGATGCTGAGACATGACGCGTCTCACTTGTTAGCCCAGGCCATCATTGCTCTTTATCCAGGCACCAAATTTGGGGTTGGTCCTGCCATTGATGAAGGGTTCTATTATGACATGGACTTACCTCAACCAATCAGCGAAGAAGACTTCCCTAAAATTGAAGCAAAGATGGCAGAATTAGCCAAAAAATCTTTCCCGATTCAACGAAAAGAATTAAGTCAACAAGATGCCTTGAAAGTATTTAAAGATGATCCTTACAAGACAGAAATGATTCAAGCGTTAACAGGTGTCATCTCAACTTATGCCCAAGGTGACTTCACCGATTTATGTTTGGGTCCTCACTTTGTCAACACAAGTTATAACCAAAGTTTTAAACTCTTAACCACCGCTGGTGCTTATTGGCGTGGTGATAGTAAAAATAAACAGTTAACCCGAATTTATGGCACGGCGTTCTTCTCCAAAAAAGATTTAGACGCGCACGTCTTGATGATTGAAGAAAGAAAAAAACGTGACCACAGAAAACTCGGCAAAGAACTTGGCTTGTTTATGCTTTCTGACTACGGCCCTGGATTTCCTTTTTGGTTAAATAAAGGGATGATTCTTAGAAAGACGTTAGAAAATTTCTGGATCGATATTCACCGGGCTGCAGGCTATCAACTCGTGCAAACCCCAACGATGTTATCCAAAGAACTTTGGGAAACCTCTGGCCACTGGGTCAACTACCGCGATAACATGTATGTTTCCGAAGTCGACGACAAAGAATATGCTATTAAACCAATGAATTGTCCTGGAAGTATGTTGGTGTATAAAAATGAATTTTACTCCTATAAAGACTTACCGATTCGCATGGGTGAATTAGGCAGTGTCCATCGTCATGAAGCCAGTGGCGCATTATCTGGATTATTCCGCGTCCGTAATTTCACCCAAGATGATGCTCATATTTATTGCACCCCGGAACAACTAGAAAGTGAAGTGAAAGAGATTGTTAAACTCTTTGATTTCTTTTATAAAAAAGTTTTCCATATTGACTATGATGTGTATTTATCCACCCGACCAGAAAAAAAATATATTGGCACCTTAGCAACGTGGGAAAAATCTGAAAAAGCGTTAGGCGATGCGTTAACTGGCATGGGCAAAACCTATAAAATTAATCCAGGAGATGGAGCATTTTATGGACCTAAGCTTGACTTTAAATTAAAGGATTCGGTTGGTAGAACTTGGCAATGTGGTACGGTTCAACTTGACATGAATAATCCGGAACGCTTTGATTTAACTTATATCAATGAGAAGAATGAAAAAGTTAGACCGGTCATGCTCCACCGGGTGGTTTATGGATCGCTTGAACGATTCATAGGTATCTTAATCGAACATTATGCGGGGGCATTCCCTACCTGGTTAGCACCGGTACAAATTAAAATCCTTCCGGTCAACCAAAGTTTCCACTTAGACTATAGTTACGCCTTCAAAAAGGCTGCTGAAAAATTAGGTCTTCGAGCAGAGGTCGATGCCAGTAATGAAAAACTTGGTTATCGTATTCGTAACGCCCAAGTGGAAAAAATCCCTTATTCCATCGTCATCGGGGACAAAGAACGCGATGGCAACTTGGTCACCTATCGTCCGTATGGATCAGAGACGCAAACCACGGTCACCATGCAAGCATTTCTTGAGATGGTTGCCAAAGAAGTGAGCGATATCACCAACCTAAGAATTGAGTAATTGACTTGCCGTGTATTTGTGATATATTAAGCATTGTAAAAATAGAAAGTAGAGGCGTCCGCTTCTCACCTGATTCTGATTCAGAATGGGTCAATCGCTAGAAATTAAACCTTCTATGATTGTTGATGGACGCATCTCGCGTCCATTTTTATTTAAAAGGAGTGTGATCAACATAGCGTACATGAATGTACCCGTCAGACCAGATAAACGAAACAATGGTGATCTTGTCAATAACCAAATCCGTTTTGCTCAGGTGCTCGTCATTGATGAAACCGGCAAACAACTTGGGGTGATGAACAGTTACCAAGCGAATCAACTCGCTGAACAAGCAGGCTTAGACTTGCTCTGCGTCGCACCTGGGGCGAAACCTCCAGTCTGCAAGATTCTCGATTATGGCAAGTATCGCTTCGAACAACAAAAGAAAGCCAAAGAAGCAAAAAAGAATCAACACATTATTGATATTAAAGAAATTCAAATTAGTCCACAAATTGGTGACCATGATTTGCAAGTCAAAGTCAAAGCAGCCATCGGTTTCTTTGAAGAAGGCCATAAAGTTAAACTGGTTCTTCGCTTTAAAGGCCGCCAAATGGCGCACCAAGAAATTGGGATGGACACCGTCAACAAATTCATTGAATCCGTTAAGCACGTATCGACCGTTGAAAAGAAACCAGAACTTGAAGGAAAGTTACTCACCACGTTCCTGACAAGCACGGCCAAAAAGTAAAGGAGCCTTAATGTATGGCGAAAAAATATAAGTTAAAGTCTAAACGCGCATTAATGAAGCGCATTAAAATCACGAAGAGTGGAAAACTGATGCGGAAATCCGCATACACGGGTCACTTATCTCGTAATAAGTCGACCAAGCAAAAACGTCATGCTAGAAAATCACGCCAAATCTCGGCTTCCGACTACAAACGGATCAAAGCCTTGTTGGGTCGTTAAGGAGAAATGAACCATGAGAGTTAAAGGTGGAACCGTTAGTCGTGCTCGTCGTAAACGTGTATTGAATCGCGCCGAAGGTTACTTTGGGGCAAGACATCGCTTATTTAGAACTGCTAAACAAGCTGTCATGAAGGCCCGCTTGTATGCCTATCGTGATCGCCGAAAAATTAAGTCTGAATTTAGAAAGTTATGGATTAAGCGTATTAATGCTGCGGTAAGAATCTATGGATTATCCTATAGCCAATTCATGTTTGGTTTAAAACAAGCAGGCATTACGGTTAACCGTAAAATGCTTTCTGAATTAGCCATTCATGACGTCAATAGTTTCAAAACGTTAGTCGAAACTTCTAAAAAACATATAAAGGCATAGTTCACCTAGACCTAATGAAAAAGCTCAGCAATGCTGAGCTTTTTTATTTCTGATTCGTTGGAATCATCATTTTCTTAAGCAGATTGTTCGCTTCAGCATAAGCCTTTTCAAACTTTCCTTCAAAGAATGCTTGTTCAGCAAGGGCAATAATTTTTTGATTATCCGATGTCCGATGACGATCTTTGTTTGCAGTTAATAAGAGCTTTTCGGTTTCTAAGGCAAGCTTGATGGTCGCGTGAACCCGTTGAACCACCGCTTGTCCTTCTTGTTTAATCAGATTGAGGTTTTGTTGAACCACATTCATGTCAATGGGCAGTAAGCTTAACGCATCCACGATTTGTTTTAAATGTTGATAAAATTTAGTGAATAACGGGTAATACTGATCAATCAGAATTTGCATGTTTAAATCATCGAGTGCTTTTTCCGCATCTTTAAATTGAAGAAAATATTGATTCACGGAGGCATAAGCTTCTTGCGATTGGGTTTTTAGTGACGATAAATAGCGAGTAAATGCATCTAACTTTTGTTCCCCTAGTTCTGCTTCTTTCTTGAGAATATTGATTTTTTCAACTTGTAACGTATAAGGTTGTTTGGTTCCTGCTAACACCAAGGTATCTAATCCACGTTTGGTTTGATTTAAACGCGAAATTAATTCCTTGATTAAATCAACGTCGCCTAGACGTTGATGCTCTAAAACATAAATATCTTTAATTTTTGGCAACCCAGCATTTAATTTAGAGAAACGTTTTTCTAAATTGTTCACTGCTTCATAGGTGGCTTCGTAGTCTTTATCAAAAACGACTTTTGCTTCTTTTTCTTTTTCAAACAGAGGATAAAAAGCTTCTAGTTTTTCACCAATCCCATTGAGTTGAGCTTCCATGGATAAAATATCAAACACCGCAATCCTGGATTGCATTCGTTCTAATTCATCTTGGGCTTTATGAATGGTATCTTTAATCAACAAATGATGCATGGCATAGCCTTGTTTATTCATTGCTTCGGAGGCATCAATCAGGTTATTAATTTTTTCTGGAATCACTTTGGAAAGCAGCACACAAATCCGAGGTAAGTCATTCATTAAGCTTAAGATTTTTTTAATTGCCTTGGTGATTTTGGCAATCATTTGTTGGATGTCATCATACTCACCGGCATCCATTTTTTGATCAATAAAATTGATTTGGTCATCGACGTATTTAAATAAATTATTAAACTGAGGTTCAACCAGGTTCAGTTGATTGATT
The DNA here is from genome assembly GCA_002292805.1 of Caryophanales bacterium UBA970. Next base: position 14,386 of record DBCA01000016.1, on the reverse strand, counting down.
TTTCCAAAATACTCCGTTCGTAAATGACGAATGAGTTCCTTCACTTCTCCAATAAGGATTTTGGTGTCTTCTTCTGGTTTCATGATCATGGTCAATTCCACCATGAGTTTTTTCACTGCACTTTCAAAAACATCCAAAGTAATCCTTGTCGGTTGATAAAGGGCGTTGAATGCCTTGCCTTGATTGTCTTTCACGTAAATACTTAATTTTGCAAGTTGATCTTTGGCCTTACTATCGAGCTCATGTTTGATCATTTCATGAGTTTTTGAAATGTTTTCAAAATAGCTAAAATACTCTAAATTATGCTTGGATATCTTTTCTAAACGATGATAAATGGCTTCTGCTTGCACAAAAAAAAGCGCATGGGTATCTTGATATCGCTTCTCTAATTCTTGAAATGGTTTTTTAATGAACAGCATAGGGTTTAATAACTTTAATATAGCACATTCATTCATGGTGCGATGATTGACATCATCCTTAGATTTTTGTATAGTGTTGAGGCATGTCAAAGCATGCATGTACCGCTTGTCCGACCGCTAAGACCATTGGAACAAAGTAACCTAAGCTTATAGGCGAAATGATTCTTAGCATCCGAAGCGAGGAACATGTACCTAGCTTTATGTCTGCAATAAAGAAAGGAGATCACATATCTCATGAGATTTCGTGGCTCAGATTGGAAACGCTCGCGTCGCTTAGGATTTTCGACTTTAGAAACCGGTAAGGAATTAGCCAAACGTCCTTATGGTCCAGGTCAACACGGTCAAGGCCGTAAAAAGAAACCTTCCGAATACGGAAAGCAACTTTTAGAAAAACAAAAACTTCGCTTTACCTACGGGGTGAACGAACGCCAATTCCGGAGAACCTTCTTAATCGCTTTAAAGAGTAAAGAAGTTACTGGGACGCGCTTCATGCAACTCTTGGAATCACGTTTAGACAATCTTGTCTTCCGTTTAGGGTTTGGAAAAACTCGCAAAGCTGCAAGACAACTTGTTAATCACGGTCACATCACGGTGAACGGAGCTAAAATTGACATTCCTAGTTATCTTTGCGAAGTCAATGATGTCATCGCTGTCGGTGAAAAGAGCAAAAACCTAGTTGCGATTAAGGCTTCCTTAACCAGCAATGCCGGCACCCTTGCTTATGTCACTGTCGACAAAGAAAAGTTATCAGGTGTCTTCTCACGTTATCCAGAACGTAAAGAATTATCACAAGACATCAACGAAGCCCAAATCGTTGAATACTATAACCGCTTGTTGTAATCGCTACTTCTTGATTCAATGAAAAAGCTTGGTGTTGATCACCAAGCTTTTTTTATATCTTAACCTAATTCAATTAACGAGTAATGTTTCTTGCCCCGGCGCATCACTAGATATTTTCCAAATAAGGCAGTTGGTTGATTTAATGTCATGGTTAAAGCTTGAACGATCTCGCCATTGATGGAAATCGATTGGCCTTGAATGAATTCTCTGGCCTCACGTTTACTACTTGCCGCTTTGGTCGCCATCAACGCATCTTCTAAAAGCGTGTGTTTAGGAAGAAGAATCTTTAATCCACCAAGAACGGACAAGAGTTGTGATTCTGATAATGATTTAAACTGACCTGTGAATAACACATCCGACATCATTCTCGCTTCTTGAAGGGCGGCGTCTCCATGTAATGTTTTCACCACGGAAGCTGCTAAATATTTCTGGGCGATGCGTTGACCTAGATTAGCTTGGTGGTCGTCTTCTATCTTTTGGATGGTAGGTAATTCATCAAACGAAAAAACTTTCATGTAGCTAATCGCATCGGCATCGGTGACGTTATAAAAATATTGATAGATGGCATAAGGTGACGTTAAGTTGGCATCCAAGAATAAGGCACCATCCTCTGACTTACCAAATTTTTTACCATCACTTCTGGTGATCAGTGGGGTTGTAAACACACCTGCTTTGGCTTCAGCACCGCCAACCTTTCGAATCAGTTCTAAGCCACTGGTTAAATTGCCCCATTGATCAGACCCACCGAATTGTAGTCGGCACTTTTCTTTTTGAAAAAGATGTAAAAAATCAATTGATTGTAAAAGCATGTAAGAAAATTCTGTATAAGATAAACCCGCTTCAAGTCGATTGGCGACCACATCTTTTGCGAGCATAAAGTTAATGGGAAAGTACTTGCCATAATCTCTTAAGTAATCAATCATGGTTAGTTTTCCAAGCCAATCAAAATTATTGACAACAATTCCTTTGGTTGGGTTTGAAAAATCGAGATACTTTTCGAGTTGCTTTCGAATCGATTGGGTGTTTTCTTTTAATGTTTCTGGATTTAATAAATTGCGTTCTTTGTTCTTTCCCGAAGGATCTCCGATCATCCCCGTGGCCCCACCAACGACGGCAATGATCCGGTGACCAGCTTGTTGCAATCGCATTAAGATAGATATTTGAACAAAGTTACCAAGATGCATGGAAATCGCGGAAGGATCAAAACCACAATAAATCGTGGTAGGTTGACTTAAAATCTGTTCAACTTCTTCTAAATTAGAAACGTCTTTAATAAGACCACGAAGTTTTAACGAGGTAAAGATATTCATGATTAAAATACGGTGCTGGCGCGTTTGACGAAGGTGGATTCAAACTCGACATTCTTCTCCTTTTGCTCATCAGTTAGTAAACCTGCTAGCATCATCACTGCTTTAGATCCAACTTCCTTTAAATCCAGATGCAAACTAGAAAGCTGAGGCCGAATAATTGAAACATATTTCGTTCCGATAATGGATAAAACTTCGATATCTTGGGGAACTCTTAAGCCAGAGTCAATCGCCGCATTGATCACGGCCGCGGCGAGAGAGTCGCGATAGGCAAGGAAATAACCAGACTTTGTCGATTTAAAAATTTCCATAAAGTCAGCATAGGTTTGCCGATAAGAATCTTCGATGGAAAAGACGCCATAATTTTTCCCGGCCTTAATATGGGCATCGATGAATGATTTTTCAATCCGTTCAAGCAATCGACCAGAATGGTGAAGGTGAAGGAAATACATCTTTTTACTGCCTTTTTTAAAGTATTGTTGGATCACTTCTTTGATTTTCTTTTCGTAGTCAAAATTAATCGATGCCAATTTATCACCTTTGACTAAATTGTTAATGACCACAAGTGGAATTTTGTAACTTGCAAGTTTATTGATGTCTTCATTATCCAATTCATCATCAAAAATAATCGCACCATCCACGTGTGAGGTGATGACTTTTTCCACCACTTGCAGAGCGTCTTCCTTGGATTTATTCGTGACAAATAAGGTTAATTGGTAGCCACGTAACTTGGCTTCATCGGTCATCCCATTAAGCATGTTGGCAATATATACATAATTGGCACTTGGTATGACAATCCCAATATTGGTGGTTTTATTCGTTGCTAAAGCTTGGGCCAAGCGAGAAGGTTTATACCCTAATTTGGCAATCGTTTCTTCAACTTTTTTTCTGGTTTTTTCCGTCACATTCGGATTGTTGTTAATGACGCGACTTACGGTGGCAAGGGAAACCCCACTTGAGATAGCCACCTCGTAAATGGTCACGCGATCTTTCATGTTGTTCATGGTAAATCTCCTTGAGTTGAAAACAGTTTCATTATAAATGAAAATTTACAAAATCTCAAACCCTAAATGAAAATATTTACATTTAACGAAGAGGATAGATGACGCGTTGTAATCGGTCTGAAGGTAACAAAAATCGTCCTACTTTTGCTTGAGGTTGACCGTTGAGCATCACCAAGTCGCCGGTAAAATTAGTGCGAATCGTGATGAGAAATAAACCTACTCCATACAAGTTAACAGGTGCTTTTTCTTTTTCAAACCATTTGATTTTTTCTGGATTAAATCCTGATGAAACAATAATTTGAACATGCGTAAACCCTTCTTGATCAAGGGCTTGCCGTAAGGCGTGGATAAGCCAAGGATTGACGCCATGAGGATCACCTTGGGCTAAAGGATGACGAACAAAGTGTTCATCGATTAAACTTTGCGAGGTATCGACTCGAACTGCTTTTAAACGTTCTTTAAACCTTCTGGCAACCTTTAAACTATCCACGATCACATCATTACGATAATCCACAAGGGCGGTGATTTTTTCTTCAGGAAATTGTTGACCATACAATTCACAAGCCTTGACGATGTCACCTTGGCACATTTGAATCAACGCATGTGGCATGGTCCCCATGCCTTTACCACCCCACCACGCGGCTTGGGCATCGGTGCTTACTTTATCAATGCCCATGATGTAACTGGCGTAACCATCTCCACTTTGGGTATGGTAATCATCTTGGCGGTCCGCCATCGAAAAGACGGGTTTACCGTTGGCTGCAACTAACACTTCTTTGGTATTGGTGGCAACCGATGAGCGTCTTGAAAGAATTCCGTCAATGGTAGATTCCAAAAAGCCAAAGTCTTCATATGCGCCTGTCACTCGTAAAACAGGTTCTTTTGCATTCACAAGATCGCCGTCATGGACAGCTTCAATCAAAAGCTTTTCTGGGTTTTTTCCAAAGGTGTGTAGCAAGGCAACCGCTTCGTCCACGCCACAGACAACCAAGGAAGGTTGCCATTGAAAAAATTGCATGGTGACTATTTGTTTTGGCATAAACCGTTCAATGATCGATCGGGTTTTTAAAAAGTAATTGGCGGTATAAAAACCAGTCCTGATCGCATCAGGAAATTGAAAGGTTTGATTGGTTAATCTCGTGATATTACCTTGTTTTTTTAATTGAATTTCAGGAACCATAAAAGTCCTTTCCTATTGGTCGTTGACGATCCAATAGATATACCCCTACTTGCGTTTCTGGGGTTATGCCTAATGTTTTTTCCGAACAAAACATCCCTTGAGAAAGCACTTTGAGCATCATGCCTTCTTGTAAAACTTGGCCATCCATTAACATCGCTCCTGGTAAAGCAACCACCAGGCGATGACTTGGTTTTACTTTTTGGGAATTGGTAACAATTTGAATGACCTTGGCACCGATGTTCACTTGGCAAACAAACAAGGCATCCGCATCAGGGTGAGGTTCGACTTGTTGAACTTCAGCGACAACGAAACCTGATTGAAACAAAGGTAAATCAACCTTCACGCCTAGTTGTTGAAATCTATGATTGAAGACCTCAATCGAGGAAGGTTTCATCCGACGAATGATGCCTTGTTCTAAGTCTTTGATGAGTGTCTTGGGTTGAAAGATATTCACACCAATGAGTTGCTCGTGGTGATAGATGAAAACGACATTGTCCTTTTTGGTATGCCGCGTTGCTGGAAGGGTTTGTTCTAGATAAATGGCTAACATGTCCCCCATCGTCGATGGTTGATAAACATAATTAACCATGATGATCTGCCTTGGCTAAACGTTCAATGACATCTTGATCAAGATGATTAAGGATATTTAATAATGTTTTTTTACTGCTTAAAAAATCGCTTGTATCAAGAATGGTGCTTGGGGAATGAATGCTTCGGGCAACAATGCAATGAGTCAGCGTCATGATGCCGGAGAGATTTTTATGAACCGCACCTGCATCAGTTCCTCCAGGAGAGGAATAGTATTGAAAAGGAACTTTCGCTTTTTTCGCCATGGTTTCTTGATACGCTAAGAGTGTGGGTCGAGCAATCATGGAAGCATCGATATAACGTAGTAATAAACCACCACCAAGTTGACCTTGTTCTTTGCTATCCCCACTTGAATCTCTGGCTGGAGAGCAATCGAGAACAATCGCCAAATCAGGTTGAATCATCGTTGAACTTGTCGTCGCTCCGCGCAACCCTACTTCTTCTTGGACGGAAGCTCCAACATATAAGTCGTATGGTAATGCTTTGTTTTTTAATGCTTTTAAAATGCTCAAGCCCATGACCAAGCTATATCGATTATCAAAGGCTTTTCCTAAGATTCTTTTTCCACCTTCAAGAACTGCAAAAGGTGCAGCAAACGTCACCATATCTCCAGGTCGCACACCATGTTTTTCCGCCGTGGTTTTTGATTCAAATCCAAAATCAACAAAGACACTTTCAACGGTAGGAACACCTTGGCTTGTATCTTTGAGAAGATGAGGCGGCGTAGCATCCACGGCCCCTAAAAATACTTTTCCTTCACGTGTGGTTAGATTCATTCTTTGCGAGGTTAAGGTTAACGGATTGACGCCACCAATGGCAACGAGTTGAATCATCCCATTGGATTGAATATGACTCACCATAAACCCAATTTCATCCATGTGACCAAGGATGAGAACTTTTTTTGCATTGGGTAATCCACTTTTTTTCACGGCAAAGACACTTCCTAGATGGTCTGTCATGGTAGGATAATCTGCTTGCTGATATGCATTCAAAAGAAATGAAGCAACTTGATTCTCTTGACCAGAAATGGCATTCAGTTCAGATAAGGTCTTAAACAATTTGGTTTCAAATGGATTTAACATCTTCACTCCTTTGGGCAACACATCGATAAATGGGTTGGCCTTGTTGTCTAAAAAAAGCTTCATATTCAGTCATCACATCATGTTGATCAATCTCGACATATGGTTGATGAATTGCTCTTATAGTATAAGACATTTTTTGAAGGTTTAATAAGGAGAATTCAAACAATTCCAAGTTGTCAGTCTTGAAATAAATGATTCCTTTTGGCTTTAAAATTCGATGTATTTTTTCTAAATTACCAATCGCGGTTAATCTTCTTTTATGATGGCGAACCTTTGGCCAAGGGTCGGAAAAATTCAAGTAGATTTCATCAAAAAGATAATCTGGCATTTGAAATGATGCTTTAGCAAAATCTCCGAGGATCAGTTTGACATTGCTAGGTTTAGAGATAAGCACCTTTTTTAAGGCAAATGCTATAACCGTGGTGACACGTTCGATTCCATAAAAAAAGGTATCCTTTTGCAACTCACTTTTGCCAACAATGAAATCACCTTTACCCGTACCTATTTCTAACGCATGACGTTTAAATCCACCTTGAGGGGTGGTTGGCATCGTATCCGGGGAGACATATTCAGGATGTTCTGCAATTAATGGTTTTGCCCAAGACTTACTTTTTAACCGCATGCAATTTGCCTAAATCAACAATCGCTCGCGCGTAGATAGCCATGGAAGACGTGAAATCTTCTAGATCAATTTTTTCATCATTTTCATGAATGAAGTCTTCTTTGTTTGGAAACTTACTACCAAATGCAACTGTATTTTTTGCTTCTTTGGCATAGGTTCCGCCACCAATCGTCATGATCGGGGTGACCTTATCGCCGCTTTCATCTTGATAAGCTTGAAGTAAGGTTTGAATCATCTTATCTTTTGGATCGAAGATCAGAAGTCGAGATTCTCCTAAGGTCCTAAATGCTAAAGGTTTTGGGGTGATGGATGCAACGTGTTTTGCCACATTGGCGTAGGTCACATTTTCAGGAAATCGGAAGTTTGCAATTAAAGAAAATCGGTGGCCATCATAGTTGATCAAGCCAATATTGTTGGTGGTCTTTTTTAATAGAGGCGCTTCCGAATAAATGCCAAGATTTTTTCCTTCGATATCTTCATACTGTTTTGCAATCGTGGTTAAAGGTTCTTGTGGATAAGCCATAGCTAAAAAGGATAATAATGCCGTACCAGCATTTTTTCCTAATTGAGGGGTTGACCCATGGGCTGCTTTCCCATGGATGGTAATGGTTGTTCTTGCCCCATTGACTTTGAGGTCATATGGCAAGCCAAATCCAACCAAAGCTCGTTCTAAAGAGAACAAAGAATCGACTTCTGCAGTGGCTTTATCAATGACCGAATTCGCCACAATCCCAGCTTGAATCCGATGAATACCTTTGAAATGGACATGGCCATAGATTTCAAAATTACTTATGCCTTTTTCTCCATAAATTAATGGGAAGTTGCCGTCAGGTGTAAACCCGGCGACTGCATAAGGTTTGTGTAACTTTTCAAAATAATATTTTAAGCAACCACTCCCTTTTTCTTCGTTACCACCAATGACGAGTTTGACTTGAAAACCTTGAATAAGGTTTTTATCTTTTAACATCTTGATTGCGTAATAAGACGCAAGCGCAGGACCTTTATCATCACTGGTCCCACGACCATACATCCGTGGACCATCAATCTCGCCACCAAATGGTTTGTGTTTCCAACCTTCCGCAACAGGGACAACATCGGCATGGGCATAGACGGCGATTTGTGGGCCTTGGCCATAGGAAATCTCGGTCACGTGGCCATCACAATAATCCACGGTAAAACCGTCTTTCTCAGCAAGCTTTCCAATAAATTGAAGCGCTTGAAAGACCGTTTCTCCGTATGGCTTTTTATTCGCGATGGTTCGTTCATCATGAACCGAGGGGATTTGAATCCACTTTTGGAGTTGCACAGTCGCCTCTTTGAAATAAGGACTTAAGTAATTAGAAAATTGAGATGCCATGGTTGCATCCTCCTTTATTGAAAATTCTTTTGTAGTTGCTTCACAATCGGAACTTGCTTAAGGGCGACAACCAATATCGGGACAAGAACTGCTGCAACGCCAGCCTCAATAATCCCATTGGCACTAATCACAATCCAAATAAATTGAAATAGGTTATTAAATGTTGCAATTAAATTCGCAGATTCAAAAATCCAAATCAAGATCAAAACAAAGATGGTATGAAGTAGCGTGGCAACCAATGCCAACAATCCATAGCCAACATAGCGCAAACTTCCCTCTAGCTTATTACAGAATGAAAATAATATTCCAGCACTAAGGCCAAATAAAATTCTTGGAAAGATAGAAATCAAAGGATTATTAAAAATTAAATCGGCCGGGCCAATCAAGGGTGAGGTTAGTGATACCATCCATGAGATGAGACCGAAAGTTAAACCAAAGATAATTGCAGATCTTACATTCAAAAGGGCAGCGCCGACCAAGACGGGGATATGTAAAATGGTGATGGAAAAGAGGCCAAAGAATAAAGGAACAAAGCCGAATGCAAGCCCTAGCGTGGCAATAAGCGCAATAAACATCGCATTGACAGTCAGTACTCTAATTCTTTGTTGTTGATTTACGGGCATAACTGGATTCCCTTTAATGACAAATTCGCATCATGGGTTACCTTCATTGAAAAATGAGGTAATAATAAATGGGCATATCCACCCGTTAAAATAATCGGAGCAAATTTCCAGCCTAAGCTAGCAATCCCTTGGCGTACTAGTCCTTCCAACATATGAACGTGGCCCAAAATAATCCCACTCGATAAGGCCGCGGTTGTATTTTTACCAAAGACGTGTTGCGGCGACACCATTTTCAAAGTTTTAATCAATGAGGTATGTTGATTCAATGCTTTGAACGAGGTAGAGATGCCTGGAGCAATGGCAACGCCTTCAAACCCTTGTTGGCGAATCGCCATCACTTTGGTTGCCGTGCCCACATCGATGATGATTGCTTCCGAGGCGTAAAGTTGATTGGTGGCAATCGCGTCCACCAACAAATCGATCCCAAGTTCTTCGGGTTGATCAATGCGAAGTTGAAATTTAGGAAAAGATTCATGGGTGAGAATTTGTGGTTGAATCGTTGACAATTGGGCGATGGCTTTGACAATTAAATGCCTGAGTTGAGGTTTGACAGAACCAATCGCAATCCGATCAAATTTATATTTATCAAACATCGGTTTTAACCATTGTTGATAAACCAAGATCGTGGGAATCGCAGGATGGTCTAAATAATGGTTACTCACCAATTTTCCCTCATCAAAAATACCGTATTTAATAGAGGTGTTACCTAAGTCTATTGCTAAGAACATACCCTTATCCTACTACAAAGTTCATCATCTTGCCTTTGACATAGATGACTTTTCGTATCGAAAGTCCGACAAGATGCTTCTTCACATTGTCATCCTCTTTTGCTTTCGTTTCTATGTCCTTTTCAGACATATCGATTGGGAACGTTAAGGTCGCTCTTAATTTTCCATTGACCGCGATTGGTAATTCAAAGGTAGATTTTTTAAGTTTAGATTCATCCACCACTGGCCAAGGCGTATAGGATAGCAATGCTTTTTCTTGAAGCATGAACCAAAGTTCTTCTCCTAAATGCGGGGCAACACAAGCAAGCATTTGCACAAAGCCTTTTAAAAATGGAACGGGGATACTCGACGCTTTATACACATCATTGATAAATATCATCATTTGCGAAATCGCCGTATTGAGTTGAAGATTTTCAAAATCCGCAGTTACTTTTTTCACTAAATAATGGTAGCTATAGTCTAATTGACCGTCGCTTTGCGGTACCCATTTTTCTTTATATTCTGTTTCCGTAAATAAGCGGTAGACGCGATCAAGAAATCGTCTAGCCCCTTCTAACCCTTGGTTAGACCAAGGCAACGCCGCTTCTAATGGACCCATAAACATTTCATATAAGCGGAGTGTATCCGCACCATATTGTTCAATGATCTCATCAGGATTAACAACATTGCCGCGAGACTTAGACATTTTTTCACCATTTTCGCCAAGAATCATCCCTTGATGAAATAATTTTTTAAATGGTTCTTCCGTATGAACAACACCAATATCATATAAAAACTTATGGTAAAAACGAGCATATAACAAATGCAACACTGCATGCTCTGCCCCACCAATGTATAAATCTACTGGCAACCAATGTTTTAATAAAGTTTCGTCAGCGATGACTTTTTCATTTTGAGGATCTAGGTAACGAATATAATACCAGCAACTTCCAGCCCATTGAGGCATGGTGTTGGTTTCGCGAACATACGCTTTCCCATCCATCACCACATCAAGCCATTCACCAGCGTTTGCAAGTGGAGACTCTCCAGTACCAGAAGGTTTAAATTCTTTTAAGTCTGGAAGTAGTAATGGCAAATCATGAATCTTTAAAGGTGTAATCGACCCGTCTTTTTTGCTTAAGAGAACCGGAATCGGTTCACCCCAATATCGTTGCCGAGAAAACAACCAATCTCTTAATTTATAATTGGTTTTAAATTTTCCTTGTTGACGTTGAATAAGAGTTTCTGTGATTCTCTTTTTTCCTTCTTCAATGCCTAAACCTTTAATCAACGCTGAGTTGATATGGGGACCATCTTCAACCATGGCGGCATCCCCTTGATATCCGGCAATCACATCGCGAATGGGTAACTTGTATTTCTTTGCAAATTCAAAGTCTCGTTGGTCGTGAGCAGGAACGGCCATGACTGCACCAGTCCCATAACCATACAAGACATAGTCTGCAATCCAGATGGGTAATGATTCACCATTAATAGGATTCACTGCGTATGAACCTGAAAATACACCAGTTTTATCTTTATTTAATTCCGTTCGGTCTAAGTCAGATTTAGATGCAGTCGCTGTCACATAAGCCTCAACCAATGCTCGTTGTTGGGGGGTGACCATTTTTTGAATCAAAGGATGTTCTGGTGCCAAGACAACATAGGTTGCCCCATACAAAGTATCCGCTCTGGTGGTATACACTTGAATCGAGTCTTTGGATTGTTTAACTTGGAATATAATTTCAGTACCCGTTGACTTACCAATCCAATTTTTTTGCATATCCCTGGTAGAATTAGGCCAATCCAAGGTATCGAGTCCTTGTAACAGTTTTTCCGCATAGGCGGTAATTTTTAACACCCATTGCCGCATCATTCGTCGTTCCACTGGAAAGCCACCGACTTCTGATTTGCCATCAATCACTTCTTCATTGGCTAAAACCGTCCCAAGTGCGGGACAAAAATTAACAGGTTTTTCATCAATGTAGGCAAGGCCTTTTTCTAAGAGCTTAATAAAGATCCATTGCGTCCACTTATAATATTGAGGATCGGTGGTAGCAATTTCTTTTGACCAGTCATAACTAAAGCCAAGCGCTTGGATTTGTTTTTTGATGTTGGCAATATTTTTTTCCGTAAAACCCTTGGGGTGATTGTTGGTTTTTAAGGCATATTGTTCTGCTGGTAAACCGAAGGAATCCCAACCCATCGGATGAAGGACATTGAATCCTTGCATACGTTTCATTCTTGCCACAATATCGGTCGCCGTATAGCCTTCCGGATGACCAACATGTAGACCCTGGGCAGAAGGATATGGGAACATATCTAAAATATAGTATTTTGGTTTAGAAAAATCATACACATTCGTATAAAAGACTTTCTTTTCATCCCAAAAATGTTGCCATTTTGGTTCGATGATTTTGTGATCAAATGCCATGGTTAGGCCTCCTAAAAAAAAGAAAAACGTCCTATGAAGGACGCAAACGCGTGGTACCACCTTACTTTGCATCATAACGATGCACGCTTGGTCTTCTTAACGCGAAGCGACGAATGAAGCGTTGATAGGTGAGAGGAAAGCGGATGCTTTCGTTAGTCTATCCTTCAATACCATTATTTTAACACATTCAAGATACAAATCGTTGCTTTATTGCCATGGCAATGGTAAGATAACAACGTTGTCTGGAGGATATAAACATGGCAAGAGTATGTACCGTTTCTGGTCGAGGACCCATGAGTGGCAATGCCCGTTCACACAGTTTACGTGCAACCCGTAGAACTTGGAATTTAAATTTACAAAAGTATCAAATTACTGAAAATGGCATTACCAAGTCCATCAAGATGTCTGCTCGCGCTTATCGTACGTTGATGAAAAATCAAGCTACCCGATAAGAAAAGCAATTTGGGTTAATAAAACCCAAATCATCACATTCAATAACGTAAACCACTGGGTGTAGGCCATCACAAAATGAGTTGGCCGACGATACAGTGGTTTTTCATTTGTGCCTTCCACTTTTTCTAGTGTTGACCAATCTTTCAATCGTGGATTCAAGAGTAATCCTAATTGAATAATTCCTTGAACGAGGGTGGTCCAAGGAAACAATGAATGCCACGGATTAATGGGTGTGATCAAGATAATATAACTTGCCAAAAAGAACATCGCTGAGGTTGAAACAAAATAAGTCGTCACCAATAATAAATATGTTTCAATTCTTTTTGTTCTTATGATAAACACACCTAATAAGGACAATAAGAAAAACGTCATCAAGGTTAACAATCCATAAGTTAATGGCATCGTGGGAATGACAAAAAAAGCTTCCCAATACGCAAAGAGACTGACAACGGTGACGAGCAAGAGCCACCTTAAGCTTGGCAAACGTTGACCAGATTCAAAATAGATATCATGTAATTCAAACGGAAGATGTTCTTGAAAGCGAAAGCGAACTTTTTTAAATTGTTGATAGCCTTGGATTGAAAAATATAAATAACCAGAAAAACTTATCCAAATTAGCACCCATAGCATCCAAAGAATGGCATCATTCATCGCGAAGAGATTGGAAGGCATCCTTTAGTTGAGGATGATGAAATAAATAGGAACCAGCGACAAGGATATCTGCACCCGCAATTCGACAAAGTTTTCCAGTTTCTGCATTGATGCCACCATCCACCTCAATCAAGGTTCTTGATTTTTGTAGATCGATTTGTTTTCTTAACCAAGTAATTTTATCGATCGCGCTAGATAGAAAAGTTTGCCCGCCAAACCCAGGTTCAACAGACATCACCAAACATACATCCACATGGCCAATCAATGGTTTAAGAACTTCAACCTGTGTTTTGGGTTTGATGCTGATGCCAGCTTTCACCTTGTGTTGATGTAAATAATCAATCCAAGAAAGCATCGTTTTTACATCGTTTCCAACTTCATAATGAAAGGTGATGATGGTTGCTCCAGCTTGGATGAAGGCATCAAAATAATCACGAGGTTTTTCAATCATTAAATGCACATCATGAGTAACCTTAAATAATTTGCTGATGCTAGCAACCACGGGCACCCCAAAGGATAGATTAGGAACAAAATGACCGTCCATGATGTCGTAATGTAAGTATTCGACTTGATGCTTCATCATACGTTTCACATCATTTTCTAAGGATGCAAAATTAGCGGCGAGTAACGAAGGGGCAATCTGAATGGGTCTCATTTATTAAAACTCCTTTTGTTCTGGTAATTTTGCAATTAACTTGAGGTAGTCTTGATAGATCTCTAAGGGAATTTTACCATGTTGCACAAGATCTTGAATGTGGCAATGTGGTTCCTGTTGATGAGTACAATTAAAAAACTTACATTGACCCACATGGGCTTCAAATCCGGGAAATACTTTAGCAGCTTCGTGTTTAAGCATCGGTAACGTCAGTGAAGAAAACCCTGGTGTGTCGACGATGTAACCTTGTTGAAAAGGAAGCAGAATCACTTCTTTGGTTTGGTGTTTGCCTCTGCCTAAAGCTTGAGAATAACTACCGATTTGACGATCAAAGTCAGGGTTTAATGCATTGATGAGGGTTGATTTACCAACCCCTGTTTGTCCGGCAAAGGCGACGACTTTACCCGGTAAGACTAAATTTGAAAGCATGTGAATATCAGGGACATCTTTTTGAAAAGATAAAATCG
>DBCA01000061.1 GCA_002292805.1 Caryophanales bacterium UBA970 | reverse complement strand
CGGATGGTTAAATGCTTTCCTTGTTGGGTGACAAATTCTTGGTTGTACAACACAGGAGCAATTGTAGAAAGGACGCGGTCGAGTGGTCGATACATTTGTAAGTGGGTTAGTTGCCGACCTTCCGCGGACAACTCTTGGAAATAAGACCAACCCTCTTCGAGCAATAACTTGGCGGTGCTTTCGACTTGTGATTGGTTGGCAATTAAGGTCACAGCATTGGGTTGATAATCCAAAATGGAATAGTGATGGGCTTGGGCAAACGCTAAGTATCGATAGTGGTGATTGTTGGTTTGATGTTGTTGAATGGCTTGTAAGTCTGCCATTGTGATCGTTTCTAGATTGTTAAATTTATCCGGTCCGACAATCTTGAGATCATTCGCAAGTTGCGTTAATACTTTGTGTTCTAATGCTCCGCGTTCTTCAGGAGTAAATAAAATATCACTGGCAGGTAAGATATCAACCTGGTGAATGCTTTCAAACGACGTCTGGGTGGCAATATCAAAGTAGCGAATGCTTTCAATTTCTTCACCAAAGAATTCAATACGAACGGGGTGAGGTAAATTGACACTGGCGATGTCTAATATATCTCCTCGAACCGCGAATTGAAGCGAGGCATCGACTTTGTTGACCCGTTGATAACCCGATGCAATCAATAGTTTTTTAATGTGTTGAATGGTTTTGGATTCACCAAGTTTGAAGGATAATTTTAGACTTTCTACATAAGCGGGGTTGGGTAAGTACTTAAGAATACCTGCCGTATGGGTGACGGTGATCAATGGTTTCTTGGTTAACAATTGACTCATGACAAACAATCGTTGAGCGAGCATTTCTTTATTGTTGGCAATCGTGTTTGCTCTTAAAAGTTCATCCACTGGATAAAACAAACAATGGGTTTCACCAATCAGACTTGTTAATAAATCGTACACCTTTTGTGCGTTATATAAATTAGAGGTAACCACATGAATGCTTTGGGGTTGTTGTTGATAGGCAGCGGCCACCACAAGAGCGATCCCAATCGTGTCATCTAAATGAAAAAGCCCCTTTTTATCAAGAAGGGGGGAGGTGATGTTGGTGGATTGGATGGTTTGAAGTAATGATTTCAGTCTTGGCTACCTCGGTTGTATCGGTTCATTGCGTGTGAAAAATCGTGACGCAAATAATCTTCAATCGCTAAGGTTGCTTCGGTAATGGCTCGATTGATGTTGAGTTGATCGGAGGGTGAAGGAATGCCTAAGACATAATCTTTGCCTTTGTCTTGAATGGGAACAGCACCAATGCCGACTCGAATGCGTTTGATGTCTTGAGTTCCCAAGATATCAATGATGTGCTGCATGCCGTTATGGGCGCCACTTGAACCACTGAATCTTAGTCGGATTTTTCCTGGTTCTAAGGCGAGGTCGTCGTAAACCACAACCACATCTTGAGGTAGAATTTTATAAAATTGCATGATGAGTTGAACCGCGGTGCCGCTTGCATTCATGAAGGTGGTTGGTTTAAAAAGAATCGTTTGCGAGTTAGCGTGAAGAACATATTCACCTTGGAAATTAACTTTAAAGTTTCCTGATTGCCATTTTTTCGCTAATGCATCTAAAACCATGAACCCCATATTATGGCGAGTTCTTGCATATTCCATTCCTGGATTTCCGAGTCCAACAATCAGTTTCATTGGTTTTTTCTTACTTATTTATTCTATCACGAGTGATATACTTGGCATGTATTGATGATGATAAAACCAAACTTTATATCTTATCTTCTTAAAGGATTAGCCATCGGAACTGCGGCAATCATTCCTGGCATTTCTGGAGGAACGATTGCTTTTATGCTTGGGATTTATGATCAAATCATTGAAGCGATTGTTTCCCTACGGCGTCACACCAAAAAATCTCTAGAACTATTATTGCCAGTGGGTATTGGGATTGTTGTCGCCATAGGCTTATTAACTTATCCGATGGGTTTGGCATTAACCTATGCACCTTTTCCTACTGTCACCTTATTTGCAGGATTTATTCTTGGTAGCCTTCCTCAACTTAGAAAAGATTTGCCTGTGACATTGAATGTGAGGGCCTGGTTTATTTTAGTTCTCCCTGCGATCGTCGCCATGCTTTTGGGGGTGTTTTCGGTAATTGGTGAATTAGACGCAACGTCGGTATTAATTGGCGATGCTTTTTTACCAAAGCTATCGTTGATCGTGGTAGGTTTCCTTGGTGTTTCCGCTTTCGTGGTTCCAGGGATCTCTGGGTCGATGTTGTTACTTTCGATTGGATTTTATGAACCGGTTCTATCGAGTTTAAGAAGATTAATTGATCATCTATTGGATGTAAATGGTTTGATTCCAGAAGTGATTAATTTTGGTTTATTAGGGGTTGGTGCTTTGGTTGGGTTTGTGGTGATTAGTGTGGTTATGAAGTGGTTGCTCACCCACCATCGACAAGATGTCAATCTTGCGGTTTTTGGTTTTATCCTCGGCTCATTGGTGGCAATTTTTTATAACTACGAAATGGTGCCCGTGTATGAACAACTTGATGTCTTCATGATTGTGCTTGGTGTGATCACATTAACCTTAGGTGGTTATATCAGTCTGGAGTTAAACAAACGATATGCGACTCGATAAATTCCTTGCCCATGCTGGCGTGGGAACAAGAAGTGAAGTCAAAAACCTGATTAAGATGGGTGTCGTCACCGTCAACGGTGAAGCGATTTTTGGTAGCGATTTTAGCGTCAATCCAGATCAAGATGAAATTTTGGTGGATGAAAGTCCGGTGTCGTATCAAGAATTTGTTTACCTATTATTAAATAAGCCTGTTGGCTATGTCTCTGCTCGAGAAGATCGTAAAGACCCTACCGTGATGAGTTTGGTGACTGGGTTTGAACACCGTGACCTGCATATTGTGGGTCGGTTGGATAAAGACACCACAGGCCTTATCTTATTAACCGATGATGGTAAACTCACCCATCACCTCACGTCACCCAAACATGATGTTTCTAAAACCTACTTAGTGGAAGTCAATTCCCCTATCGATGATGTCCTCGTAGACACCTTTGCCAAAGGGTTTGGTTTAGGTGAAAACGATAAAATTCTTCCTTCAAAGTTAACGATTCTAGAAAACAAAAAAGAGGCACATTTAACCATCTTTGAAGGAAAATTCCATCAAGTGAAAAGGATGTTCTCAAAATATGGATACACGGTGGTGAACTTACAAAGGATTGCCGTAGGTCCTCTGGTGCTCGCAGCGTTAAAGCCAGGTGAGTTTAGAGAACTTACCACCGACGAAGTCAGCCAACTTAAATCGCTTTAATTTTAAAAAAAGAGGAGTATATTGGTATAAGCAATTATGATAAAAATATTTAAATATGTCTTGCCGTTATGGAAACGTTTGGTACTCATTTCTTTTGGATTTGCTGCCATGGCGTTTTTACAATTACAAATTCCACGCAATGTCGGTATCATTACTAACCTCGTGTTGGCCAATAAACCCACCAGCGAAATCTTGTTCACTGGTTTATGGATGTTGGCGCTTTCCTTAGGTGTCATCGCCTTGGCAATTGGTAATGCGTTATTGAACTCATCGATTGCCACTGGGTTTGCAAAAAATGTTCGTGATGCCGTCTTCCAAAAGGTGAATCGGCTATCCTTAACTGAATTTGAAAAGTTTGGGACCTCGAGTTTAATCACGCGAACCACAAATGACGTCCAACAAATTCAAGGGATCTTCCTGTTTGGATTAAGAATCATTGTCACCACCCCTGTCACCTTGGTGACCGCGATTACCTTAACTTTAGGAACCAATCCGCTACTTGTTTTTGTATTTGCTGTGTCTGTTCCTGTGATTTTCATCGCGATCGGAATTACCTTCTCCATCGCCTCTCCTTTATTTGAAAAAGTCCAAAAGAAGTTAGATCAGTTAACCCTTGTCCTTCGCGAAAACCTAACCGGTGTTCGCGTGGTTCGTGCCTTTAACCAAGAAAAGAAAGAAGCGGTTCGATTTGCCAAGTCTAATGAAGAACTCACCCAAATCAACATGCATGTTAGCCGAACCATGTCTTATTTAAACCCATTTGTATCTTTGATCTTTGATTTGACTTATTTGTCTATTTTCTTTGTCGGCTTTGCTACCTTTGATGGCCAAACCTTAGCAATTGGCGATGTCAACGTTGCTTTCGGTGATATCTTATCCACCGCGCAATATTCCAGCACCTTGATGTTTTCGTTATTAATGTTTGCCGCGATCTTAATCATGTTACCAAGAGCAAGAGCCTCAGCAAAACGTATCAACGAAGTGCTTGATACTCACTCTTCGATTGTCGATCCAGCAAAACCAAAGAAATCCAAGACGAACCAAGGTCGAGTGGAATTTAAGAATGTGGTCTTCCAATTCAAAGATGCGCAGCAACCAACCTTAAAAAATATTTCCTTCACCGCCAAACCAAAACAAGTCACCGCGATCATTGGTTCAACAGGAAGTGGCAAGTCATCCATCATTAACTTGATCCCACGTTTCTTTGATGTGTCTGGTGGCCAAGTGCTCATTGATGATGTGGATGTCAAAGAGATGAAACAAACTGATCTACGCGCCAAAATTGGTTTTGTGCCTCAACAAGCGTTGTTATTTACAGGAACGGTCAAACATAACTTAAGTTTTGGGAAGCCGAATGCAACCGATGAAGACATTTGGCAAGCGCTTGAAGTTGCCCAAGCCGATCACTTCATTAAAAAGTATCCTGAACAATTAAATGTTCAAGTATCGCAAACCGGAAAAAACTTTTCTGGTGGTCAAAAACAACGTTTAGCGATTGCTAGAGCTTTGGTGAAGAAACCAGAAATATATGTCTTTGATGATGCGTTCTCTGCGCTTGATTACAAGACCGACATCCGTTTAAGAAATCGGCTCAAGAGTTATACCAACTCTGCGACCGTGATCATTGTTGCCCAACGGGTGAGTACGATCATTGACGCCGACCACATTGTGGTTCTCCATGAAGGGGAAATTGTTGGTCAAGGGACACACCAAGCGTTATTAACCTCCTGCAGTATCTATAAAGAAATTGTGTATTCTCAATTGGATCCAGAAGAAGTTGAAAAGACCTTAGCGTTAACGCATAACGACATGAAGACAGAAGGGAGTCAAACCTAATGGCAGGACCACGATATGGCCGAATGGGTGGGCTCACTGAAAATGAAAAACCCAAAAACTTTAAAGGAACTCTCCGGCGTTTAGTTGCAGACTTTAAACCTTATTTAGCAGCCCTTATTTTTGTCGCGGTCATCATCACCGTGTCGGTTGTTTTTACTTTACTATCGCCACTTTATATTCGTGACATCCTCAACGACATCATTGCCCAACCAGCTTTGTTCTTTAATGAAGTGGGTGGGGTTTTATCCTTGAAGTGGCCTGACATCCTGATGCGTTTTGGCATCATTGTTGGCTTTTATTTTTTCTCTCACTTGTTTACATGGTTGTCTGATTTCTTATTGATTCCCATCAGTAATCAGTACTCCTATAAGATTCGCCAAGCGTTCCAAGCAAAGATGGACCGTTTACCATTAGCATTCTTTGATCGGCAAACGTATGGAGAAATTCTCTCGAAGGGCACCAACGACGTCGATAGCGTCTCCCGTTCATTACAAGGCATTTTAGGATCGGTGTTAAGTTCCTTGTTCTTATTTATCGGTACCTTGGTGATGATGTTTATCACCAGCTGGGAACTCACCTTGGTGGCGTTGGCAATTCTTCCTTTCTCTTTATTCATCACCATCTTTATTGCAAAGAATTCACAAAAGCGATTCAAAAGTTATTACGCGAAATTAGGGATGTTGAATGGGTTAATTGAAGAAAATTATAGTGGTTATAAAATTGTTAAATTGTTCAATAAAGAAGAAGAAACCGTGAAGACGTTTAAGACGATGAATGATGGTTTGGCGGAAGTCGATCGGATGTCGCAATTCTTTTCTGGGATTATCTTTCCCGCGATTAACTTTGTGAATAACCTTGGGTTTGTCGGCATTGCCATCGTCGGTGGTTTGCTTGATAACATCGGTAACATGGTGGCATTCTTTATCCTTGTGTCTTTATTCCAACGCCCCTTTCAAATGCTTGGCCAAATCTCCAACATCATTCAATCCTCGATTGCGGCTGCCGAACGCATTTATAACATCATGGATGAACCTGAATTGCCTACGAACCAAATCCATGCGATTGTCGATAACAAAAACATCAAAGGAAAAATCGAATTCAAGAACGTTTCTTTTGCCTATAAAGCTGATCAACCTTTATTCACTGGGTTAAACTTACAAGTTAATCAAGGCGACACCATTGCCATCGTTGGACCGACTGGGGCAGGTAAAACCACCCTTGTGAATTTGATGATGCGGTTTTATGAAATTCAACAAGGTGAGATTCTCTTGGATGGTAAATCACTGAAAGAATATAGTTTTGCTGCCTTAAGGACTGCCTTTGGCATGGTCTTACAAGACACTTGGTTATTCAAAGGATCGATCAAAGATAATATTCGTTATGGCAAAATCGACGCCACCGATGCAGAAGTGGAAGCAGCGGCAAAAGCAGCGTTGGCTCATTTCTTTATTTCAACCTTGTCGGGTGGTTATGACTTTATGTTAAATGAAGATGGTACGAATATTTCTCAAGGACAACGACAACTATTAACCATTGCTCGGGCAATTTTAATTCAACCCAAGATGTTGATTTTAGATGAAGCCACCAGTAGCGTGGACACCAGAACCGAAGCTTCCATTCAAACCGCGATGACTTCCTTGATGAAGGGGAGAACGTCGTTTGTGATTGCCCACCGGTTATCCACGATCAAGAGTGCAAAATTAATTCTCGTCATGAAAAATGGGGCGATTGTCGAAACAGGTAGCCACGCTTCCTTACTCAAACAAAAAGGTTTCTATGCTGAACTTTATAACGCGCAATTTACTGGCAACAATCAAATCACCGAAACCAACGAAGAAAAGTATTAACGGTTGAGGACCATCACATCGATGAGCATTTCTTTTTTTGTCATTCCCGCATGATGAGCCTTCATCGTGGAGGGCATGGTATCCGTGGGTAATCCGTGGGTGAAGGCGTAACGGTCTTTGGCNNNNGGCGATGGCGATGAAATCACCAACAAAGTCATTGAATCTTGGGTGGTTGTTTCCTTGTCCATAGAGTTGTTGCGTGACGGCCTCTTGTTTACTTATCAGGATAAAATACTTGCCATAATAACGCGTAAATAAATCTTTAAATTGATGGATGAAGGTTGGTTTAACAAAAAACGTTGCTGCTCTTGGTTCTAAACTAAAAGCACGCGTCAGCATCTGAAATAAATCTGGATACGTTTGGATATTTAGAAAGGTGACGTCCACCAATCCATGATCGGCAAACACCACAAAGGTGGTGTCTTGATGCTGTTGAGTCAGTATTTTTAATTGCGATTGAATACTGGAAACAATCGTGCGAATCGCTACATCAGATACGCCTAACTTGTGAATGGTCTTGTCTGGGTCTAACCAATACCCATAGGTGAAGGATGGTCCTGGTTGTTGGCAAGCGGTACTGAGTTGGTTGATCCAAGAAGAAAAATCTTTCGCGCCTCCAGGTTTGATATCTGGCCACACTTGATGAATGCTGAGCTTAGGTTGCGCGCGTTGAATTTGTTCGAAGATGGATTCATATTGAATGGTTGCTTGAACCTCTTCTGGTTTGAATGCTGGTTGTTGACGTAAATAATCTCTGCCAGTAAATAGTTCTAATATTCGATCGTGCTCAGGAAAATAAGTAGCCCAACCTAACCAACCGATTTCATTTGGATATCGCCCGGATAAAAAAGCATTGGTCGCAGCCGCGGTGGTGCTTGGAAAAGTTGATGTAATCGTCAATTGACGTTGTCTTCTTAACCAAGACCAAGGAAATAAATGTTGTCTAAGAATGGTTTGACCCATCCCATCAAAGAGAAGAAAAACAATCTTATCTTTTCCTTGAAGTTTTTGGAGTAATGAAGGAATGGGTTGGTGATGGGTTGGCGCATGATAACGAGCAAGCAACGTATTGGCAAGATTCACTAACGAATGGGTTTGAGAATAAAAGGTTTTCATGACCTGGTTTGAAGATACTTTAATGTCGCAAGGGCTGCTTGCTTGGAGGCAATTGAAAGATTCTTTTCAAACGATTGATTCGCGTGGGTTTGGCCATTATCAGAAATGCCTCGGATGGATGAAAACGGAATGTCTAATGACGAACACATCGTATAAAATCCAAAACCTTCCATGTCAAAACCATCCGCCTGAAAGGTTTTTTTCACATGGTTGGCTTTCTCTGTGGATGCTAAAAATGAGGAACCAGAAACCAAGACGTGTGGGGTGATGGTTTGTTTTTTCTCAACAAACAACCGCCCCAAGGATCGTCCAAAGGCAGACAAGTCCAAATCGGCATTGAAGAAAGTTTTGGCGTGAATCACA
>DBCA01000075.1 GCA_002292805.1 Caryophanales bacterium UBA970 | reverse complement strand
ACAAACAACCGACCACCCTTTTGAGAAATCCCATAAACATATTTTGCAAGATCACGTTGTCCCTGACGAAAGGTTTTAAAAGGAAATTGTAATTTAGGTAACGCTTCTTTTAATGCGTCTTGTCGCTTCAAGACAATCGAATAAAAACTGCCATACTCATCGACCACAGCTTGTAAGTCTCGCTTGGCTTCTTCGAGAGTAAAGGTATAGGTGCGATCAAGTCGATCATGATCGACTTGATGGAGATAAATCAATTTCACCTCAATGGTTTTCTTGCCATAAAGTAACGCATACATATAGCCATAAAAAAGACCTTGCATCATGTGCCACGTTTCGTGTTGTTGATGAAAAACTTTCAAATCGGCAATCGTGGTTTTGATTTCTTCGATCACAACCGTCTCACCGGACTCATACAAACCATCAGCTTTGCCCGTAACGTGAAACGTTAAAGATTCAAAACTAAACTCGCCTTGTAATAACATTTCTCGATGGTATCCAGGAATTTGTACTTGTTGTTGGTATTGCCTGTGCATATCGGTTCCGGTTTGCATCGTTGAACGATTAAAAATACGCCCGTCTAAATCTCCGGTGCGTAACACAAAATCAACCAGATCATGAACCGATAAATGAATTTGCATAAACCCTTAGGTGATTCGTGTGGATAACAAATGGCGATGACCATTGCCAAACACTTGGCCACTCATCTTTCCTTTGCCTTCAATTTGAACCATATCAAGCGAGATGACTCCGCCCAAGACTTGGAGATGTACGCCTTGATGGTCGACTTTGATCATTGTACCGATGGGATGATTTTCAGTGTGGGCGACCACGCTAGCCTGAAGAATTTTAAGTTTTTTTTCTTCACTAATCACATAGCCACCAGGGGTTTCTGCAAGCCCACGGATCCATCCTAACAATTGGGGTAAAGGAAGGGTTAATTTTAAATGTTCATCGTCCTTGGAAATCATCGGGGCAAACGTCACATCCTTTTCCACTTGCACCACTGGAGAAAGTTCTCCGCCAAACAAACGAGGAAGCGTTTGTAAAGCAAACGCAATGGTGAAGGGAGAAAAGCGTTGGAGTAAAGATGTGTAATTATCATCGGGTAAAATCGTCATTCGTTTCATCGCGTAAACCGGTCCTGCGTCCATTGCTAAGACCATCTTCATCAAACTCATGCCCGTGACTTCTTCTTGATGAATCAAGGCGAATCGTAATGGGGATGCCCCACGATATTTTGGTAATAAGCTTCCATGAAAATTGAAAGCGCCAAAATGAGGTTTATCTAAGACTGCTTGCGGGACAATTTGTCCGTACGCTAACGTTAAAATAAAATCAACATCAAGTTGATCTAAAAAATGATGATCAAGGCGAATTTTTTCAGGTTGAAAGACGGGAATGCCATGAGCCTCTGCCCAAAGTTTGGTTGGTGGTTTGGTGAGGATGCGTTCACGACCAACCTCTGTATCTGGCTGGCAAACTAAGCCAATAACGTTATAACCCGCTTGATGGATGGCTTGAAAGACATCTCGAGCGAGATCGGGAGTTCCCATCAACAGAAGGTTCATCTTCTTTGGATCTTTCATGACTTTGTTCTTAAGATCGCTCGTACGGGTAAGGCGTCCATTCCTGGAATGGAGATAGGCAGGGCAATCATTTGGTAAATCCCTTCCGGAACAGATTGAAGGCGTAAACCTTCTAAGATGATGATGTGATGATTCATGAGTTCATGGTGGGTTTGATGATCAGGCTGATCTCGTTCGATACCCAAGGCGTCAATGCCAACCCCTTGAAGTTTTTGTCGACTACAATACTTTGCACCACTTTCATTTAGGTAAGGGAAATCAAATAAAAAGGTTTTCGAAAAACTACTTTTGGTTTTCAATAAAATAAACGATCCTATGGCAATCTTTTGTTTCGCTAAAAATGCTTCATCAATAACGATAACGTCGCCACAATCAATGACACGTACGTCGGTGATTAATCGCGTGGGGTTAAACCCAGTGGATGTTTTCCCATTGGCTTGCATATGCAAAGGAAAGTCGATATGGGTTCCCGTATGGACATTCATCGAAAGGGTGGTTTCGTAACTTCCGCCACGATCGAGGTTATTTTGAACGTTGAATTGGGGGAATTTTTCTGGTTTTTGTTTATACACCATCATCGATGATTCGATGGGTAAAGAAATATCATAGTCCATACATGATCCTACTTTCTGGTTAAATCTTTCAGGGATTGATAACGTCTTGGCATGAGAGGTTTTTGCTTGATTTGATCAATCAACGCCCAGGTGACTTCAATTTCTTTGTTCGATGGGAATAAAGTTTGATTGCCTTGAAAGAAATCTGAAAAAATGGTCACATAAGCATCTTCGGTGGCAAAGGGATGAACACTTAATTTTGTTAAATGATTAGCGATGTTCGTGGGTAAGGAAGCTAACCAATCTTGATCAAGAATCACTTTCACGGATGGAGCGATTTGAAATTGAAGGCGATGGCCATCGCGGAAATAAACATCAATTGAGGTTCTTTTTTC
>DBCA01000103.1 GCA_002292805.1 Caryophanales bacterium UBA970 | reverse complement strand
AAGCCAATGACCCATGGGTGGTTGATTTCATTTTCCCACCACGTAATACCGAAGCGATTGAATCCGGTGATATTTTAGAAAATGCCATCCACCTTGAATACTACGAAGACTTTATTCAAAATAATTTATTACCAAAAATCTATCGTGAATTATTAGTGGAATCTTATTTAATTGATGAAGATTACTCTTCCTTAGGTAGAAGTTATGCTCGTAAAGTGAACTATGTTGCCTTGAAGGTTTCTTCTGAATATCCAGAAGCTGTTAAATATTTAATGGATACTTTTATTGATCAATATATCTTAGATGAAGATGCCGTTGAAATTGCTGATCTTGAACTCTTAGCTAGCGCATGGCGTGGCGTAGGTTTTGATTATGATAATGATTCCCCAGAATATCGATTATTAGTGGATGCTGGTTTAGCTGGAGGCGAAGCATTTCCTCGTAACCTTTACGGTGAAATCTTAGAACGCTTCAGCAAAATCAATCCAGAAAACCCATTATTAACCGATAAGTCAATCGAAAGTGAATTCACTGGTAATGGTCAATACACTCCTGAAATAGGTTTAGCCATTCGCCGTAATGAGTTAAGCAAGCGTGATTTTACAACCGATGGTTGGCATGTGAAAAACGGTGGCTTAGGATCACTTCCTGCATCGATCCGCGACCGAGTCTTTAATATCGGTGTGGCCAATGCGATTGATCGTATCAGTGATGAAAGAACTGTAGTAGCAAATCCTGAAACCTCAGATTTCTTAAGAAAGATTAATGGCGTCAGCTATTTAATCCCGCAAACTTCTCAACAAAATGACGCAAGAAACTTCTTGCTCTATGATGCCAATAGCACCACTTATTACATCGTTCAAGTTTTAGAAGCGGTCAATACCACCAAGATGAATGCCTCAACGACTTCAACCACCAATTACGATGCGATTGTTGGTGACGATGGAGAAACACGTACATTAATCGCTGGTGAAATTGCTCGAATCCTCGGTGTTCGTGAAGCTAGCATCAATGCAAGCAATCTTCACTGGTTAAAACTTGCAGACTTAAAGTTCCACGATCAAACCATCTATGATTTCTTCAAAGAACGTTTCCCAACGCTTTATGACGAAGAAGCCGAAGAAACTGCTGCCTAATAAATCAATCCACGGATCAATCATGCTAAAATAAGGAGAGTCATCTCCTTATTTTTTATTGGAGGATTGAACGTGAACAAACCATGCATTTTTTGTCAAATCGTCGATGGCAGTCTACCGTCTCATCGAATTTATGAGGATATGGACGTTCTCGCTTTTTTAGACATTCAACAAACAACCTCGGGACATACGATTGTCATTCCAAAACATCATTACGACCACTTCTTAAGCACACCCAAGCAGGTCATGAATCAGGTCATGAATGTTGCCCAGCGCATTGGGCAGGCACAAATACAAACCTTGGATGCCAAAGGGGTTAACCTTTTGAGTAATGTATTAAAAGCTGCTGGGCAAAGCGTCTTCCATTTTCACGTGCATGTCATTCCTCGTTACTTACCATCCGATCGGTTAAAAATTGACATGCAAAAAGCAGACAGTTCTGATCAACTCAACCTACCTACATTAGCGAAACAATTAAAAGATTATTTAGACCAATAACTATTTTGCTTTATAAAAACTTCGATCATCCAAGGCAAATACCCGGTTGGTAAATTGTCCAGGTTCGGTTTGATCCAAAGCCTTATTGATGATGGTCATTTTTGCATCAAAATCATCGACCATATGAACAAACAAAGCCTCCTTGGTTAATGGAGGGACACTGCTACCAAATTCTGGTTTTCCATGATGGGCGAGCACGATGTGTTGCAAAAGCATGACTTTTTCTTTGTCGATGTTAAGCTTTTCTCCTAAGGATTGGATTTTAGCGGCCATGGCATTCAAATGACCAATTAATTTTCCTTCAGTGCTATATTTTGGAATCACGGCCACAGTAAATTCCGTGGTCTTTCCTAAATCGTGAAGTAAAATCCCAGCATAAATTAAATCTGAATTGATCTTAGGATATAAAGGCATCAGTGCTTCAGCAACTTTGATCATCGATAAGGTATGAAACAGTAACCCCGAGGTATATTCATGATGATTTCTGACCGCGGCAGGGTAAGTAATATACGCATCATAAGAACCTTGAATGAGTGTTTGGGTGATTAACGCATAGTCAGGATCACTAATTTTCCCTATGGCTTTTTTAAGGTCTGACTCTAATGTCTTTAGTGGAACTGGGGCGGTCATCGTCAATTCCTCAAGATTGACGGTGTCTGGGTTCAAGCGTTGCATTTGATTGATTCGCACTTGCAGCAATTGGCGATACGCAGCAACATCCCCATCCACTTGAACAAAGGCACCAACATCAATCATGGTTTCAATTTCTGGTTTGACGTCCCAAAACTTGGCTTCAATTTGACCGGTTTTATCTTGCAAAATAATCGTTAAATAGGGTTGACCGGAGGCAGTGATGCCTTTGCTAACTTGATTCACTAAAAAAGCTTGATGAATATGCTGACCGTCTTTAAAGTCTTTAATGCCCATGTGTTGACTCCTTGATCAAACGAATAATATTGGAATAAGTATAGCCTTTACGAAGTAAGAAGTTAATGATTTTTTCATCCCGTTCTCGACCAGCGAAACGCGATTGAAACATTCTCAAGGCTTTTTCAAAAGCTTCCTTTAGATTATGGTCAGTTTGTTCTTGGCTTAAACTGGGGATTGCTTCTAAGGTTGAATGATAGACTTTGGATTCATATCCGCGTTGTAGTAACATCGTGGTGATTTTTTGCTTACGATCACGTTCACTCAGACGGTGGTATTTTTTGATGCTTTGCTCAATCAAACGGGTGATCGATTCTCGTTCAATGTCCTCATCGATATGAATGGTTTCAAGCAGATGTGGGAAAAAACCTTTGTCATGAAGTTTGCTTTTGATCATTCTCAACCCATAGCCACGCTTTTGAAAATGATGAACCCAATCCTTTAACAAACTTGCATCATCGATTAAATGGGCTAGTTTTAGTCGTGAAATCACTTCATCGACTTGTGGTTTTAACGCTTCTCTTTTGTAGAGTTTTTCCCGGATTTGATACTCGCTATAACGCCCTTTGGTTAATAAGCGAAAGCCATAGTCAATCAATGGTTGGGTTTTGGTGGCTTGGGTTAGCTCTTCAAATTTCTTGTCATCAATAACTTTGCCAACATAAAAATAATCTTGGGTGTATTGGTCACTTGATAACGATAAGGATTGATCTGAGGCAAAGGTAATAACAATTTTTTTCTTTTTAATCTCGATGGACGTAATGATATTACCAGTATTGTCTTGTCGCACGTTGATATACCTCAATTAGATTCTGATAAAAGTTAAGTAAGGAATATCGATTGACTGCCGTGGCAACATCACCTTTGATTTGTTCTCTTTTCTCTTTGGTTAAATTGAAGATGGTTTTCACTTGTCTTACAAAATCTTCTTCATCGCTGAAAATAAATCCAGTTTGTTGATGGCGAATTAATTCCGCAAGATTTTCATCAAAGCGGCATAAGACCAAGCGATCAGAGACCATGGCTTCCATAAACGTTAATCCTTGGGTTTCCGTTAAACTAGCAGAGACGAACACGTCTGCTACTTGATAATAGTAAGGAACCTCTTGAATTGGTACTGCACCAACAAAACTTACTTTGTCTGAAATTCCTAGTTGGTTAGCTAAATCAATTAAACCATGACGGTCTGGACCATCACCAACCATCAATAAACGAATATGTTCTTCTCCTGATTGAATAACCTTAGCGAATCCTTTTACAATCACTTCCATGCTTTTTTCTTTCGCCACACGGCCTAAAGAGAGTAGTACTTTTTCTCCAGGTAAAATCCATCGATTTTTAATCTCGGCTAGTTTGTTGCGATCTAAACTTGCGAGTTGAAACCTGGTAAAATCAATTCCAGTAGGAACGATGTTAATATATCGATCAACACCATAACTTCGGATTTTTTCTTTGGTCTTTAACGAAGGAGAAATAAACTCCGTGCATTGTTCGGCAATAGATTTTGAAAATTGTTTAACGACCCGAGACGCTAATCCTTTAAGGAAACCAGCGTAATGCGTATAGTCTTCATACATCGTGTGATACGTGACTACCGTTGGGACTTTTAAGAAGAAAGCTGTGATCTTGCCAAAAATACCTATGCCTATATCCGTATGAATGTGGATGACATCTGGTTTCCATTTTCGGATATATTGATAAGCTATTGCACTAAAGAAACTAGAAAGCCGATAATTATAAAGCTTTTTTAACTCAACGCCTGGGATACGAATCACCCCAGCTTCAATCACGATTTGTTTTCCAAAAGGATTCGTGGTGATCACCAACACCTCATGACCTTGATCCATCAACACTTTTTGGTGGAGACCAACGCTGACAGAAACGCCGTTAATTTCTGGTGGATATGTATCTGTAAATAATGCTATTTTCATGTATTTACTTCTTATTCTTTAAATTCTTTTTATTGATTTCGTCTGTGTTAATGACATTTCCATAGCGATCAACTTTTTTGGTTTTAAATCCAAAAAAATCACGAGCCATTCTTGAAAACTTTTTCTGAATGTTGCCAGAGGACATTTCCCCTGTTGAAAACATCACTTCAGAAGTTTGTCTTCTAATTTCAATGGTAGATTTTTGCAGTTCAACAAACGCATCGCCACCTTGAACAATCTTCGCATCTTTATTACCCATTCTAAAGGCAATGACACTGATTGCCCCGATGATTAAGGTTAAGTAAAAAGTGACACCACGCCAGATTAATTGAGGGGCAATGGTTTGAGCATAACCTCCAAAAAGACTTTGGAATAAGTATGAAAAGAAAAATTCAGAGAAACCAACTGAACCAGGTAATGGGGCAAAGTAAATGATGACATTTAAATAAGCGGTCATAAAGATACCATCAAAAATATTGGTTTGACTTAAATCTATCGAAGGTAAAGCCATGGCAGATAAGTAAGGAATCGAATAGGATAACGTCATTCGAATAAAAAATAAAACGAGTAAAACAACGGTCACGGGGGTGTTTGATTGTAATCGTTTACTTTCGATTCTAAAGTTTTCAATTTGAACTTGAAGGTTTGATTTCACCTTATCGGGATTCTTAATGATTTTTAGTTTTCCTAATAAAGCAACGACCCCATTGACGATGGTTTTATGTAAAAATCTAGATTTTGCCAAGGCTAAAATAAAGAAAATGATTAAAAAGTTAATGGCGAATCCCACCAAAGATAAATAAAGAATTGGGATTGAGGCTCCAAATAAATTAACGGTTTGGGTAATTGTAAGAAATTTGTCTAATCTCAATAATAAAGCTAAGAGCCCAAAGACAACTTGAGCAATTTGTGAAAGCAGAAAATGCATCACGAGAATCGATGCAGCATTGGCAATTTCAATCCCTTGCTTGCTAAACACATACGCTTGGGCAAACTGACCACCTGTACCAGAAGGGGTAATATGGGAGAAAAAAACACCAATAAAATAATTGTTAATCGATTTCTTTAAATTATAACGGGTGGTATAAAGTCGAGCGAGAATAAAAAGAATGATCCCTTCAAAGAGAATAATCAAGACCATAACAAATAAAATAACACCAATCATCCATACATTAGCTTGAGAAAATGCTGTGATCACAGCATTCAAATTATCATCGGTAAAAAGGGTGAATAAGGTAAACCCAATGGCTACAAGAAAAATAATCAAAAGATTGATTTTGTACTTCTTTGATGCGTTTGATGTTTGGTCTTTTATTTCAACCTTTGGGGGTTCTTGTGTTTGCATAATTATCAGTCTTCACTGACCGAATTTATTATAGCATAGGAATTAAAATTCAATCGGTGAAAAAACCACTGATAAAATACGATAATTAGGCAATTTTTAACAATTTTTTAATCAAAGTTGTATAATAAATAACGGTTGTAAAAATGAAGTATATTCAACTTTTATATCGATTTACCAAAGGCTACAGAAAGCGTTATTTATTATCGTTTTTAATTCTTTTTTTTGCCTTAACCTTTTTATTGCTTGCTAATTTTTCTACTAAAATTCTTGTCGATACCTTACAAGGCGTTGAACCATCGGGTCCAATTGATAGTTTTTTAACCAACCTACTCGGTGGTCAAGTTTTTTTAAGAACAAATTTATGGGTATTGGCGATTTTTATCTTATTTCTGGGCGGTGCTCGTGCCTTGATGTTCTTTTCTCGATTAATGATTCGTGGATTCATGGATGTGAATTTGGGTAAAGATATCCAATTGGATCTGTTTTACCATATTGAAAGACTTCCTTATGCTTATATCAAGAAGAACAAAAGTGGTGACTTAATTCAAACATGCACAAGAGATCTTGATATTGTTAGAAATTTTTTAGTTCGCCAAGTCAACTCGATTGTGTATACGATTTTTTTAACGTCCATCGCTTTCAGTATTTTACTGACCGTCTCTTGGGAAATTGCTCTATCTAGCACCATTGTTCTTCCATTTATGTTCTTGTATGCCTTGGTCTTAATCAAACGTGTAAGAAAATTATTTAAAGTCACGGAAGATAGTGACGGTTTGGTGTCCGCGAAAATTGAAGAAACGTTATCAGGAATTCGACTGGTGAAAGCCTATAACAACGAAACCTATGAGATTCAGGATTTCAAAGACCATCTCATGGACTATAAGAAGAAGTTTATCAAATGGCGATTAACCAGTTCCTTCTTCTTCTCATCCACGGATATTTTGGTGTTTGGCCAAATCGCGTTAACTTCTGCCTTTGGGGTGTATTTAACCGCGACGGGGAATATTTCGTTAGGAACGTTTGTGGTGGCATTACAGTTTGTCGGTCAAGTGGTTTGGCCGGTTCGTGATGTGGCAATGACCTTATCCAATTTAGCGCAAGCGATGGCATCCATTGATCGACTCAACACCATCCTTAATCAACCCCTTGAAGACATCGAATCAGGTGTCAGACCAGTCATTCAAGGAGCGATTGAATTTAATAACATGTCCTTTAATTATGACGATAGTGATGAAGTGGTCATCAAAAATTTCTCATTGGTGATCAAACCTGGCGAAACCATCGCCATCATGGGCAAAACTGGTTCTGGTAAATCAACCTTGTCACATTTATTAACCAGGCTTTATGATTATTCGTCTGGATCAGTGAAAATTGATGGTGTTGAACTAAAAACCATCGCGAAAGATCACATTCGTCGGCAAATTGCGACGGTCTTACAAGAACCGTTTTTATTTTCAAAAACCATCATCAATAATTTAAAAATAGCTAATTCGAATGCCACCGCAGAAGACATTCAAAAAGCGGCACAAATTGCAGACATTCATAAATCCATCATCAATTTCAAAGATGGCTACGATACCCGTGTTGGTGAAAAAGGTGTCACTTTATCTGGTGGACAAAAACAACGTTTGGTGATTGCAAGAACGATCATTTCCAAAGCACCGATTCTTGTCTTTGATGATTCCTTGAGCGCCGTTGATACTGAAACCGATATGAACATTCGTGCTGCCCTTAAAAAGCGTCAAGAACAATCCACCACCTTAATCATTACGCACCGCGTGGCAACGGCCAAAGACGCTGATAAAATTGTTGTTTTAGATCAAGGAAAGATTGCCGAAGTTGGCACCCATGAGCAATTGATTAAACAATCTGGTTTATATAAACGAATTTTTGAGATTCAAACGAGGATGGTGTAACCATGGCTAGCTTTTCTTTTGAAGAAGAAGCGTTATCCAAAAAATTAAATTTTTCTAGTTGGGCACGCATTGCCAAGTATGCTTTTAAACGTTATTGGCTTCTTTTGATTATGTTTTCGTTGATGCTTATTATCACGTTCCATGATGGCAGTTTTGTTCCGTTATTAGATCGGGCGATTATTCAATCACTTACCGCGATAGAAAACCAAGGAAATTTATCCACCAATTTAATTGGCGATTTGTCAATGGATGTCACACTAATCTTTGGTATTTCTTTTACGATTAATTACGTTGAGTACATCGTCCTTATCATTGTTGGTATCTTGATTCGAGCAGTGGCCATTTACTTGCTTTTCTTTACCACCAACTACTTAGAAATGTCTGTGTACATTAACATCAGGCAGGACGCGTTTGCTCAAGTTCAAAAACTTTCTTTTTCTTATTTTGATAAAACGTCTTCTGGTTGGTTAATTGCCCGCCTCCAATCCGATACGAGTAAAATTTCGGACATGATCTCTTGGGGAATCACCCGGTTTGTTTGGATCACCTTTGAACTAGTCTTCATTCTTATCACCATGTTTATTATCTCTTGGCAAATGTCACTGGTCCTCCTTGCAACCGTACCGATCATGCTGGTCATTGCTCCTTATTTTCAATTTAGAATTCTTAATTTATCCCGGACGGCAAGAAACGCTTTTTCAAAATACGTTGCCTGGTTAGCAGAAGTCATCGCCGGCGCAAAAACGATCAAGACGCTTTCCATCGAGAATAACGTTCAAAAAGAAGCCAACGAGATCGTCACTGATATTCGTGATAAGGCTTGGAAGACGGCAAAGACACAAGCGTTCTTTTATCCTTCTGTCACCTTGGTATCTACCATCACCACAGCCATTGTCATTTTTGTGGGTTCGTCATTGATGTTAAGTAACACGATTATTTATGATGTCTCCATCTTTGTTTTATTCATTGGATTTGTTTCTGCTTTGTATACGCCTATTCAAGAATTTGTCGACTTGTTTACCGAACTCATGGCCTCACAATCGTCTGTTGAAAAAATCTTATCGTTGATTGAAACGGTACCGATGATCACCGATACCCCTGACGTCGAGGCTAAATATGGCACCTTACTTCACCCAAAAGTAACCATGTATGAACCGATGCGTGGTGACGTTGAATTTAAAAATGTTTCCTTCTCTTATAACCCTGGTGTAGAAATCATTCATTCCATGAATTTAATCATTCCTAAAGGGCAAACAGTTGCCATTGTTGGGGAAACAGGAAGCGGCAAATCCACCACGGTCAATCTTTTATGTCGATTTTATGAGCCCACGGTTGGCGAATTAAGAATCGATGGATCGGATTATCGCACCAGGTCTGTGGGATGGTTACGTCACCATATTGGTTATGTCCAACAAACCCCATTTATCTTTTCTGGCACCATCCGAAAAAACATTGCCTATGGGAAATTAGATGCTACCGATGAGATGATCATCGACGCAAGTAAAGCCGTTGGTGCTCATGAATTCATCATGTCGCTACCCAAAGGTTATCAAACCATACTCCGCGATGGCGGCAGTGAACTCTCTGTGGGGCAAAAGCAACTCATCGCCTTTGCCCGAGCCATCGTTAGAAACCCTACGATCATGATTTTAGATGAAGCAACATCTTCAATTGATACGGAAACAGAAGCATTAATCCAAAAAGCGATTAATAAAACATTAAAGGGCAGAACGTCGATTGTCATCGCCCATCGGTTGTCTACCATTGTTGATGCGGATAGGATCTTAGTCATGTCTGAAGGATTAATTATTGAAGATGGCAGTCACAAGCAATTAATGGCGAAAAAAGGCACTTACCATAAACTCTACATGAACCAATTTGCCGAACTCAAAGTCGAACAACAAATCTCAACCTTTGATAAGCAAATTGCCCACTTAGACT
>DBCA01000024.1:22139-24650 GCA_002292805.1 Caryophanales bacterium UBA970 | reverse complement strand
GTAAGTTAATAATGCCGTCAAGGAAATCAATGAAGTAATTAAGGCAATCAACGACGGAACAAAAACCGATGATGCAAACAACCAAACCATCAATGAAAACTGCACTATTCCTACGATGGAGCTTACCAACATTTGAAAGAGAATGACATCTGTTTTTCTCATGATGGTTGCAAGAATAAAAAAGAGTAAATTGCTCGTTGATATGAGAATAGGTACCACATATTGTAGGGGCCATGCATCGAAGGTTTGTTGGTTGACAAACGCCAATAAAGTCGTAATGATCGATAAGCCAAATAACTGCCATAAGATCACATATCCAATGCCATTCCGGTTATAAATCGTTTTGTAAATGAGAATCCACATATAAAAAACAATAAATGTCATCAGGAAAGTCGTTCCTAATTCAGAGGCAATCAAGGCTAGATCAATTATCAAGGTCAATAACAAGGCCAGTAACAAAGGAAAGGCAAAAAAAGCATGCATGGTGGATGCAGTTTGTTTTTCGATTTGATTGTAATTCGGAGTTGGATAAAGGATTTGTTTATCATTTTCTGATACTTGATGGACAAAACCACCGCAAACAGGGCAGTGGGTCAAACTGCTGTCGACTTGAATATGACATCGTTTACATGTTTCCACTTACTGACCCTCCTCCCATCGATTGCCGCTGGCTTTGACTTTCACGTTTAAATCCTTAACAAGAATGTCGACAAATGCTTGAATAAATGAGCGATCATCAATGATTCGAGAAAAGGTTATCACCAGTTGATCTAAAAAAGTTGCAATCGCGACATTGATGGGTAGGATAGAAGTTGCACAAAGCATAAATTCAAAATGATCAATAAATGATTGTGTGGATTGTGGCATCTCAATTTTCCCTAAATTAGACATCACGATGCTTAAAGCGGTTTCCCCAACACGATTAAAGACAAATTTAATGATCCATCGTTTTATGAACAATGGAATAAATCTTAATAAAAGCATTCGTTCAACTTTTAAATTTGCCCTGATTTGAGGGGCAAGAATCTCAAGTTGCTGACCCTCTTTTAGCTGTTGATTAACAACATCTAAAACCTCTTGAAAGGTAGCATTGGGTTTAAAAAAACCACCGATGTTGATCGTCATCACAAAGTTTTTCATCGTTTTTGAGGGTATGTACTTACGCATATCGACTGGAATAGAGAGAATGATTTTCTTTCTCTTTTTTGGATGAAGAGCTTCTTGTTTTTTAACCAAAATTAAAATTAACATCGTTGCAAATAAACCTGTAATTGTGGTTTGTTTTGCTTTGGCAACGGTAATCAATTCATTTGTGCTTAAATGCAAATGGGTAAAGTAGTGACCAGTGTGCTCAAAATAATTTCCTTTTAAATGGAAAGCATTTTCTGTTGGCAGAAAAGTACCGTTTCCTTTGGTCACTTTCGTTGCAAAGCTATCTTCAAGTTCCGCATATGTCACTTGATCATTGGCGTCAAACATGATGCCCTCTGCATCCACGTTATAACCTTTTTCTCTTAAATAAGCTAATGTGAGGGTTTTTAAAAACTCCATGCCACCTCTTCCATCGGTGATTGCATGAAATATCTCAATAGAAATACGTTGGCGGTGATAATAAATTTCAATCAAATGTTTCAAACGGTCATTGGGTCTTGGGTTCGTTCCAAATATATTTGGATCAGGCTGGACTTTAAAAAGTTTAGACTGATTTTCTAGATAGTACCAAAATAATCCTTTTCTTAAGCGCGTATTAAAATTTGGAAAACGAAACAATGTTTTTTCAGCAGCAAGTTGAAGAACAACCGGATCAATGGTTTCCTTGAGAACAATACTTAAGCGAAAATAAGAGGCTCTTAATTTTCCGGTAATGATAGGGAAAAGTTTACCGGCATTGTCGATTTTAAACCACTGCGTTGTTCGATTCATGATCTGCGTTTTATCTTAGTGATTAATTTTTTATCAAGTAAACATTGAAGTAGTTTTTCTGAAGCTTTGCCACGATGGGACACTTTATTTTTCTCTTCAATCGTCGCCACCGAAAAATTCTTTCCAAGGTCATCACTATAGAATATTGGATCATAACCGAACCCTTCAGTACCTTGTTGAATTTCTCTTGAGATTTTGCCAATGGTTGTTCCAATAAAAAATCGCATTTCTTTGTGAGGGTAAAGAATTACAAAAGCAGATGTAAATTGAGCTTTTCTGTTTTTATGAGACACCATCAATCGAATAATTTCTTGGTTTTTTTCATCATAGCTTTTTTCATTCATCCATCGAGAAGAGTACACACCAGGAAAACCTTTCAAGGCATCAATTTGTAATCCTGAATCATCTGCAACCACAGTTTTATTGACATGTTTTGCAACCGCTTTGGCTTTGAGTAAAGCGTTTTCTAAAAAAGTATGGCCTGTCTCTTTTGGATTTAATTTAAGTTTTAAATCTTCCAACGTTAAAAACGTCACGGTGTAATCTTTAAAGAATGCTTTGATTTCATTAATTTTCGATTGATTATTG